>JBFKGW010000181.1:0-5902 GCA_041633145.1 Alphaproteobacteria bacterium | reverse complement strand
GCCTGCGGATCATGACTGCGCGGTTCGTCGGTGAGCGGCACCGCCGTTACCGATTGGGTCTCGCCGGCGAACGGGCGCACAAACGCAATCGGGTCCTTATCGTCCAACATGCCGAAAATAATGTGCAGGCGTTTTGGGCGCTCCGCGTTGATTTGGCGCAACGCCGATGCCAACGCCACACCGGCGGCGCCATTATGGCCGGCGTCCAGCCAGATTTCCCAGCCGGCTGGCAGGCGGCGGCACAACGGTCCTTCGCTCAGGCGTTCGAAGCGGCCCGGCCAGCGCACGTTCGCGATGCCAGCGGCAAGATCTTGTTCGGCGATACCGATCCGCCCACAACGCTCGATACAGGCCACTGCCGTCGCCGCGTTGACGATCTGGTGGGGCCCGCCGAGCGCCGGCGGCGGCAGCTGCAAAATTTTCTCAGGCGAGCGGTAGATAAAGCCGTCCGCCGTCGGCTCGAACGACCAATCGGTGCCCGCACGGAAGGAGATCGCGCCAATCTCGCTCCCCATCCGTTCGATGACTTGCCCGGCCTCGATCGACTGGGGCGCGATGATCGAGGGCACGCGCGCTTTTTGGATCGCCGCCTTTTCGCCGGCGATGGCCGCTATGTCGGACCCCAGAAATGCCTGATGATCGAGCGAGACTGGCGTGATCACGGTCGCCAGCGGCGTGTCGATCACATTGGTGGCGTCGTAGCGGCCGCCGAGGCCGGTTTCCAGCAGCACGATATCGGCCGGTGTCCGCGATAGCGCGACAAACGCCGCCGCGGTAACGATCTCGAATTCGGTAACCGGCTGGCCACGGTTAACGGCGTCGATCTCTTCGAACAAGTTGATCAGAGCGGCGGTCGAAATTGTCTTGCCGGCCAACACGAAACGCTCGGTAATGTCGACCAGGTGGGGCGAGGTATAGGTGCTAACGGCCAACCCGGCGGCTTCGCAAATGGCGCGCAAAAAGGCGATGGTCGATCCCTTGCCGTTGGTGCCGGCGACGTGAACGACCGGCGGCAGGCGCCGCTGCGGATCACCGAGGTCGGCGAGCAGCCGGACGATCCGGTCGAGAGTCAGATCGATTCGTGCTGGGTGATAGCGGTTGAAGCGCGCGAGAATGTCGTGGCTGCGCTCGGCCGTAATTGCCGCCTTAGGTGCTGTTTGCGGCGTTGGCATCGGTTTCGACTGGTTCCGCCGGTTCCGCGGCGATGGCCTCGGGCGTCTCATCGGCCGGTGTTTTCTGGCGCAACAGCGAGATGATGCGGATGAGCGTCTCGCGCAGGTCGCGGCGCGGTACCACCATATCGACCAGGCCATGGTCGAGCATGCGCTCGGCCTGCTGGAAATCTTCCGGCAATTCCTCGCGGATGGTGTCTTCGATGACGCGCCGCCCGGCGAACCCGATCATCGCGCCAGGTTCGGCGATCTGGATATCACCCAGCATGGCAAAGGACGCTGATACGCCGCCGGTGGTCGGGTCGGTCAACACGACGATATAGGGCAGGCCGGCCTCGCGCACCTGCTCGACGGCGATGACCGTTCGCGGCATTTGGATCAAGCTCAGCATGCCTTCTTGCATGCGTGCGCCGCCCGATGCGGGAATGGCGATCAACGCGGCATTTTTTTCGCAGGCCAGATCGGCGGCGACGATCAGGCCTTCGCCGACCGCCTGGCCCATCGAGCCGCCCATGAAGGAAAAATCGAAGGCGGCGATCACCACCGGCAGGCCGCCCATGTGCCCGCTCGCAACCACGATTGCCTCGGACTCGCTGGCCTTTCCTTCGGCCTCGCGCAGCCGCTCGCTGTAGCGTTTGGTGTCGCGAAACTTGAGCGGGTCGGTGGTTACCGCGGGCAGCTTGGCGCGCTCGAACTCGCCGCCGTCAAACAACAGCTCCAGCCGCGTCGCCGCAGAGATCCGCATATGGCAACCGCAATGGTGGCAGACATGCAGGTTCTCGGTGAGTTCGCGATGGAACAACATCTGCTCGCATGTCGGGCAGCGCTGCCAGAGGTTTTCCGGTACGTCCTTTTTGCCGACCAGGGCCTGAATTTTCGGGCGGACGAAATTGGTAAGCCAGCTCATCGGCTACTCTAATCGGCGGCTTGCTGGCTGGCGCTGCGCACGCCGTCGGCTAGCGAGCGGGTATAGTCGAGCACGTTATCGACTAGCTGCGCGGTTGGCTGGCCGTTGTCGTCGAGGTTGTCGGCGATGGTTTGCACGATCGCCGAGCCGACCACGGCGGCATCGGCCACGCGGGCGACCGCGGCGGCTTGCTCCGGCGTTTTGATGCCGAACCCGACGGCGACCGGCAGATCGGTGTGGTTTTTTAAACGGACGACGGCCGCGTGAATGGCGTCTTCGGTCGCCGAGGCGGTCCCAGTAATGCCGGCGATCGAGACGTAGTAGAGAAACCCCGATGTATGGGCGAGCACTGTCGGCAGGCGCTGGTCGTCGGTCGTCGGCGTCGCCAAGCGGACAAAGTGCATGCCCGCGGCCAGCGCCGGCAGGCACAATTCGCTGTCTTCCTCGGGCGGCAAGTCGACGACGATCAGACCATCGACACCGGCATCCTTGGCGTCTTTGAGAAACGCATCGACGCCGTAGATATAGATCGGGTTGTAGTAGCCCATCAGGATGATCGGCGTCGTATCGTCGTCCTCGCGGAACGCCCGGACCAAGGCGAGGGTTTGGCGTACACTCGATCCGCCCGCTTTGGCGCGCAGGCCGGCCGCTTGGATCACCGGGCCATCGGCCATGGGGTCGGAAAACATGACGCCAAGCTCGATCAGGTCGGCGCCGGCCGCCGGCAGACCCTTCAGAATATCGAGGCTGGCTTCGACGGTCGGATCGGCGGCCATAATGAACGGGATGAAGGCAGCGCGGCCAGCCGCCGCCAACTCGGCAAACCGGGCCTCGATGCGGCCACTGGTGGTGCCGTCGCCTGAGCCGCTCACAGTTTTACCCCAAGCGCGTCAGCGACCGTAAACACGTCCTTGTCGCCGCGCCCGCACATGTTCATGACCAGCAGATGGTCGCCCGGCAAGTTAGGGGCGATTTGCGAAACGTGGTGCAGGGCGTGCGCCGGCTCGAGCGCCGGCACGATCCCTTCGAGGCGCGAGCACAGTTGGAACGCCGCGAGCGCGTCTGTGTCGGTCACCGACACATAGCTCACCCGCCCGGTTTCGTGCAGCCACGAATGCTCGGGCCCGATACCCGGATAGTCGAGGCCGGCGGAAATCGAGTGGGCGTCGAGAATCTGGCCGTCGCCGTCCTGCAGCAGGTAGGTGCGGTTGCCGTGCAGCACACCAGGCCGCCCGCCGCTCAGTGACGCTGCGTGTTCGCCGGTTTCGATTCCGTGGCCGGCCGCTTCGACGCCGATGATGTCGATGTCGGTATCGTCGAGGAAATCGTGGAACAGGCCGATGGCGTTCGAGCCGCCGCCGATGCACGCGATCAGCGTATTGGGCAGCCGCCCCTCCGCTTCCATCAACTGTTCGCGCACCTCCCGGCCGATCACCGACTGGAAGTCGCGCACCATCGCAGGGTAGGGATGGGGACCGGCGACGGTGCCGATCAGATAGTAGGTATCGTCGACATTGGCGACCCAGTCCCGCAACGCCTCGTTCATGGCGTCTTTCAACGTCGCCGTGCCGCTGGTCACCGGCCGCACCTCGGCGCCGAGCAATTTCATGCGGAACACGTTCGGCGCCTGGCGTTCTATATCGGTGGCACCCATGTAGACCACGCAGTCGAGGCCGAACAGCGCGCACACCGTGGCCGTCGCCACGCCGTGCTGGCCGGCGCCGGTCTCGGCAATGATGCGGCGCTTGCCCATGCGCCGGGCCAGCAGGATCTGGCCCATGCAATTGTTGATCTTATGGGCGCCGGTGTGGTTGAGCTCGTCGCGCTTGAAGTAAATCTTGGCGCCACCGAGATGCTCGGTCAGGCGCGAAGCGAAATAGAGCGGGCTCGGCCGGCCGACATAGTGCTTGAGATAGTCGTCGAGCTCGGCCTGGTAGGACGGGTCGGCCTTCGCCGCTTCGTAGGCGCGCTCGACCTCGAGGATTAACGGCATCAGCGTTTCGGCGACGTAGCGGCCGCCAAAAATGCCGAAATGGCCTTTCTCGTCCGGGCCGGCCCGGTAGGTGTTGGGGCGTTCAACGGTCATGGTGCGCCGGGTTATACATCAGCAATTGCGGGTAGGACATAAGCCAATTGGCGAATTTGCACCTACAGGTCCGCCACGGCTTGCAAGAACCGTTTGATCTCGGCCGGGTCTTTCTTGCCGGGCTCTGATTCGACACCGGATGATACATCGACGACGGGCGCACCCGATTGGGCGACCGCAGTGGCGATATTGTCGGCGGTGAGACCGCCGGCGAGCATCCACGGTACCGGCCATGTCCAGCCGGCCAGCAAGGTCCAATCGAACGGCAAGGCGTTGCCGCCCGGCAGCGCGTCGGCCATCGAGGCCGGCGCTTTGGCGTCGAACATCAGCCAGTCGACGACGTCGACATAGTCATTGGCGGCCTCGACATCGTCCAGCGTCTCGACCTTGATCACCTTCATGACCGGCCGGCCGAAATGCCGGCGGATCTCGGCGCACCTTTCCGGGGTTTCCTCGCCGTGCAACTGCAGCAAATCGAGTGGCACTTCGTCGAGCACGCGGGAGATCTGTGCATTGTCGGGATCGACGAAGAGGCCGACCTTGGTCACGCCTGCCGGCACCAGCGCCGCCAATTTCGCCGCCGCGCCAGCTGTAATCGAGCGCGGGCTTTGCGGGTAGAACACCAGGCCGACGAAGCTCGCGCCGTGGGCGACCGCGGTTTGCATCGCGGTTGCGTCGTTGATGCCGCAAATTTTCGCTTCGACGGCCATCAGGCAGCTCCCAACTCGGCGGCGATGCGCGCCGCGGCAGTGGCCGGGTCGTCGACGCCGGTGATCGGCCGGCCGATTACCAGAACGTCGGCGCCCAAGTCACGCGCCTGGCGCGGCGTCATGATCCGTTTTTGGTCGCCGGCACTCGCTCCGTCTGGCCGGATACCGGGGACAATCAGGCGAAAATTATCGCTGCAGACCGCCCGCAAGGCGGCGATTTCGGCCGGCGAGCAGACCACCCCGTCGAGGCCGCACGATTGGCACAGCCGCGCCAGGCGCTCGACCTGGGCGGCTGCGGGACCGGTCTGACCGACGCGCGCCAGATCGTCGTCGTCGAGGCTGGTCAGCACGGTGACGCCGATGACCAGCGGCCGGTTCGCGCCGTGTTCGGCGGCGGCTTCGGCAGCCGAGGTCAGCATCGCCGGTCCGCCGCTGGCATGTACGTTGATGATCGCGACCCCCAGCCCGGCGACCGCGCGCACCGCGCCGGCCACTGTGTTGGGAATGTCGTGGAATTTCAGGTCGAGAAACACCGGCAGGCCGAGATCGACGATCCGGCGCACGCCGTCGGGCCCGTTGCTGTTAAAAAACTCGAGCCCCAGCTTGACGCCGCCCACAGATGGCCGCACGGCATCGGCCCAAGCGATCGCTCGGTCCAGATCTGCCGTATCGAGGGCAACGAAAACTGGGTTCACAGGTAACTTCAGCACGTGTCTTTCTCAGGCTTGCTCTGACGGCTAGAGACGGCGCGGTTCTAGCAAAGCCGCGATGTCACCGCTAGAGCGCCGTAACGCCATCGCGCACGCGCAGCACCTCGGTCAACGCCAGGAACAGATGATACAGCGATGTCGCCGGCACGGTATCGCGCAGCGGTGTGCCGTCGCGTTTCAGGTGTTCGCGCCACAGGCCGGAGTCTCCCAACAGATGGCAATCGAACAGCCGATCGAGCAAGTTTTCAAGGCGCGCCGGCGCAGCCGGGTCGCCGGCGAACTCGATGCGTGCGGTTTGCGCCTTGATCGCCTCGGTC
>JBFKGW010000180.1:0-5915 GCA_041633145.1 Alphaproteobacteria bacterium | reverse complement strand
CAGCGCCGCTTCGAATGTGTTAGCGCGCGCGAGGGCACCGAACACGGCATGATCCTCGGGGTGATCGGCGGCGATACGCCGAGCGCAGAATTTTCGCCCGAATCGATCGAGAAGATGCGCGCCGCCGGCGTCGAGGTACCGCAAGCAGCGGAATAGCAAGTTGGGTGCGGCCGGCGAATCAGCTCGCGGCTTGCTCAAAAGTTGGTAGATCGTCGGGAAACGCTACCCAGTGGTGGCGGCTTTCAGTCCATACAACGCGTGTGGGACCGGGAAATTGCGGGTCGGCGAAACAACCGACGGCGATGCCGATATGATCGGGCCGCATGTCGAGTTCCCAAAACAGCGGCGTGCCGCACTCCGGGCAAAACTTCGTCGTAAAGGTGCGCCCGGAATCGGTGCCCCGTTGATAGCTCTTGTGGGTACCGTCAATCGAGCTCACCTGGGCACGCTTAAAGTACGCCCCAACGCCAAACGGGCTCCCGGTGCGCCGCTGGCATTCGATGCAGCTGCAGGCAGTGACGATATCCGGATCACCGCTCGCGGTAACCTTCAGCTGGCCGCACGAGCAGCTGGCGACGCGTTGCAGTTCGTCGGTCATATTAGGCCTCCGTTGTTCCGGATTCAGACAAACCCCGACCGGCGCTCGGATCGAGATTTCCCGCTTCCAATCTTTAATCCTCGACCGACCGAGATTAAGCGATCAACCACACCAGAGTCTGCTGTTGCAGCAGCACCGCCGCGACGTGCAAACCGAATAGTCCGATAGCACCGGGGACTGGCCGCCAGCGCCGTTCCAACGCCGCAATGCCGCCGGAAATGATCACGGCAATCGGCGCCAAGACGAGGCTGGGGAAAAAGATCGTAAAGCCCTCCCATCGTCCGCGCCACGGGCCGAATTCGTGCCCTTGCGCGGCCCATTCTTGTTGGCTCGCCAGCACGCCAGCCGCCTGTTCGATAACAACCAGGATAAAGGGCAAGGCGATCGCAAACAGCGAAATTCCGAGGAGAACCCGGAAGGTCAAAGGCCAGTTTGTGTTCATGGCTGTGTGTTCAGGGCACCGTTACTTGGAGAGGGAAACTATGAGACCAGGATCCCTGCGTCCACGGGGCCCATACTAATGGCCCGACGGTCCGGACGAAAGGAATTTACCGCGGGGTTAGATGACCGAAACGCGCCCGCCGTCATTCCGTTCACACCTTTGTTAATACGGCCCGGATCGCATCGACAGACTGGCAGCCATGCCGTATGGGCGGCACAGTGTCGCTAGACAGTTCCAACCGAGTCGCGAGTGCCCGATGCCCAGATCGCTCTACAAATACATCATCCAGAAAAGCGGCGGCGCCCAAGTCATCGCCGTACTTTTGACCCTGGCCGTGGTGCCCCTGGCGACGGTTCCGCTGGATCTACAGCGGCGCATGCTCAACGACGCGGTCGAAGGAGGCAATCTGAGCCTGCTGATCCAGTTGGGGCTGCTCTATGTCGCCGCGATCGCCCTCAGCGATAGCCTCAAATACGCCATGAACCGCATGCGCGGGCGCATTAGCGCGCAAGTGACCCACGCGCTAAGGCATTCGGTCTATTACTGCGTCTATACCGTGGTGAAACCGGAAAGCTGGAAGCACAACGCCCACCAGGGCGTCGACGAGGGGGCGGTGGTGTCGATGCTGTCCTCGGAAGTCGAAAAACTCGGCGCTTTTGCTGGTCAGGCGATCTCGCAACCGGTTTTGCAAATCGGCACGGCGGTGGTCGTCATTGGTTACATGCTGTTCATCGAACCATTGGTCGCCGGGGTCGCGCTGGCGCTATACGCGCCGCAGCTGTTCATCGTTCCCTGGCTGCAGGGCAAGATCAACGAGCTCGCCCTCGCGCGCGCCGTCCATGTGCGCAAATTGGGCGCCTTTGTCGTCGAACTCGCCGAGGAAGAAGCCATCGGCAACGATGTTCCCGAGCAATTTCTCGACATCACCAACGACATCTTCGCCGTGCGACTGCGCATCGAAAAATTGAAGTGGCTGATGAAGGCGCTGAACAATTTCCTGATGAAACTGGGCCCTTTCGGCATCATCGCCTTCGGCGGCTATATGGTGATGCAGGGAGAACTGGAGGTCGGCGTCATCGTCGCCTTCATTTCCGGCTTCGAACGCCTCGGCGGCCCGATGCGCGATACCATCGCCTTCTACCGACAAGTTAGCGACGCGCATATGAAATATGCGCTGCTGGTCAATTCGTTCTCAGCTCATGAACCCGAGACGCCGCACGGCCCTCTGGCCGATGCCCACGCGGCTCCTGCCTAGCTAAAGGTTCGCTCCCAGCGCACGGTTGGACTGAAGCCTCGCGACTTCTATAAACGCTGGGTAATTTTCCACCTGGTCGACCGATCCGTCGAGTTTATGCGCAAATGGCCGACACCGGCACAAACGGAGAACAATTTACGCCGGTGTTGATCGTCGGTGGCGGCATGGTCGGTTTGTCGCTCGCCGTCGATTTGGGAACGCGCGGCGTCGATTGCATCATCGTCAACGACGGCGCGACCGAAGCCACCCATCCACAAGGCAACTCGGTAAATGCGCGGACCATGGAGCATTATCGCCGCTTTGGCCTGGCCGATCAGGTGCGCGCAGCCGGCCTGCCGCCCGATCATCCCACCGACGTTGTCTACATCACCCGCTTCGCCGGCTGGGAGTTGGCGCGCTTGGCGATGCCATCGAGCGCGGAGAAAGTGCGCGACCGGCCCCATTCGGCGCACACCCGACTGACGCCGGAGCCGCTACATCGCGCCAATTTCTTCTACATCGAAACGATCCTGAAAAGGCGCGCCGAAGCGTTACCCAGCGTCGGTGTGCGCTTCGGCTGGCGCCTGCTCGCGTTCGATCAGAACGAAGAAACAGTGGTTGCGCAGGTCGAGAACGTCGCCGACGGAACCCACCACGCCGTCCATTGCAACTGGCTGATCGGCTGCGATGGCGCTCGCTCGACAGTACGCCAAGCGCTTGGGATCGCCTACAGCGGTAGGGGCGGCGAGGACGAGACCTTCATGCGCGGGCGCATGATGTCAACCTATGTCGAGGCGCCGGGGTTGCTCGACCTCATGCCGCTAGCGCCCGCCTGGCACTATTGGACGGTCAACGCCGACGCCCGCGCCAGCATAGCGGCACTCGACGGCAAAGATGAATACACCGCATTGACCCGGATCCCGCCCGGCGTCGAATTTGCCGACGTCGACCCGGTCGCCAGCTTCCGCGCCGCGGTGGGCGCCGATATTCCTATACAGGTCCACTCGATGAAACCTTGGACGGCAGGCCTGGCGCTGGTCGCCGAGCGCTACCAGGAGCGCCGGGTGCTCATGGCGGGCGACTCGATCCACCTGTTTACGCCGACCGGCGGGTTCGGCATGAATACCGGGGTCGACGACATCGCCAACTTGGCATGGAAGCTCGCTGCCGTGGTTCAAGGCTGGGCCCCGGCAGCGCTGCTCGATACCTACGAAACCGAACGGCGGCCGATCGGGCTGCGCAACACCGCAATGTCGCATAGATTTGCCAGCGCGGTCGCCGATTTAGAGATTCCGCCCGAGCTGGAAGACCAAAGCGCAGCCGGCGACGCCGCCCGGCGGCGCATCGGCAACCATCTCGCCACCTTCACCGAAGAGTTCCGCTCGCTGGGTATCCAGTTGGGCGCGCGTTACGACGGCTCGCCGCTGATCGCCCCGGACGACGACGCGCCGCCGGCGGATTCGCCGTTCGAATATTTACCATCGGCGGTTCCCGGCGGCCGCGCGCCGCACCACTGGCTTGCTGATGGGCGTGCCTTGTTCGACCTGTTCGGGCCGGGCTTTACGCTGCTGCGCCTTGCCCGTTCAGCGCCGAACGGCACCGCGATTGCCTCAGCCGCTGCCGCGCGCGGTGTTCCGCTGACCGTGGTAAGCGTAGCCGATGATGCCGTCCGCGATCTTTACCAACGCGACCTGGTATTGGTCCGCCCCGACCAGCACATTGCCTGGCGCGGCAACGACGAGCCTGCCGACGCCGCAAGACTGATCGCCCGCGTCATCGGCAGCTAGGCTGCCGGCGCAAACCTGCTACGCAGAGAGCGTAAAGATCGCCTTGTCGTAATCGCCCTGGCCCATATCGCCTTCGGCGAAGAGCTCGTGCTCGGCAATCCAGTCGAACGACTTTTCAAAGGTTTCCCGCGAATAGCTTTCAAACACGATCCGCTCGCCCGGCCCCCAGCGCCGTGTATCCATCCGATCGTGGAAGCGCTCGGGAAACTCATTGACGTAATAGTGCGTGTAAAGCTCGGGCCGCAGATCGATCTCGATCTGCGCCTTCTTCAGGCCAGCATAATATTTGCGCACGTCCTCGGGATCGGTGTCGGGTTTTACCGTCGCTGCGATCATGAACGTCGTATCGGCGATTTTCCGAAAGCCCAGTTGTTCGGCGAAGTAATACGGTCCGCTGAATAGCGCCGCTGCGGGGACCTGGCCTTCGATCAACGATTCCATGCGGTTGAACAGCATCCCGTCATGGAACGACAAGTTGATATCGGCAGCGTCGAGGTAACGTTCGAGGGTCTGGATAGTGGAATAGTGGCTGCCCGATTGGAAGCCGACGGAGATCGGCACCCCGGCAAGGTCTTCCGGCGTATTCACGTCGGAGTCCGTCGGCACGAAGATGCCCGACGGCGCCACCGAATAGGCGTCAGCGTATATTTTGGTGTGCCCTGCCGAAGCAGCGACGTTTACCGTCCAATGGCAGGCGCAGGAAACCGTCGACTCACGCCCTTCCTCGATCGACTGATAGGCGCCAACCTTGTCGCCGGTATCGTGGATCGCGCCGCCGCTTGCGCGCACTTCCTCGCGAAATTCATAGTCGAGGCCTTCTTCCTTGAAAAAGTCCAACTCCTCGGCCACCCATTCCTGCAGCCTGAAGTGCGGCTGGATGATGAATTTTGCCATTGCCGTGTCTCCGCCCATCACTCTCGAAGAGGTTGCCGGAGTTTAGCCAATTCGCCGGCTCGGTGTCAGTCAAAATGCCGAGATCAGCGGACGGCCTCGCTTATTGCGATTTCGCCGACCCAGGGTGCAGATCGAACCAAGCCAATGCGCGCCGTTCCGCTTCGGCAATCTGCTGGTTGGTCATCCGGCCCGCCAGCAGGTCACGCTTTTTCGCCGCCCCCGCGCTGCCGTGCGCGGCAGCGATGTTGTACCACATATGCGCTTGGATAAAGTCGGGTTCGACCCCCCAACCGCCGGCGTACAAGAAGCCTAGGTTGTGCTGAGCATCTCCATCACCTTGATCCGCCGCCATGTGATGCCATTGCGCCGCTTTGGCGTAATCCTGCGTCACGCCCAATCCGTTGGCATAGGAAAAACCCAAGCTCTTTTGCGCCAGCACATGGCCTTTTAAACCGGCCTGCTGGTAGTAGGTGACTGCTTCTTCATAGCGTTCGGCGCGGTGCAAGCTGCGCCCGAGCTGGAATTGATAGCGCGCAACGCCAGCGTTTTGCGCCAGCGCCAATTCGCAAGCCTGTATCGCGCGATCAGCGTCGATGTCTTCGAACGAAACACCATTTACGCCCGGCGGCAGCTGAGCGTCGGCCGGATGCGCCGCGCTGCGATCGCAGTCGGCCGCTTGCACCGGCCGATCCTCGACAATAGGTGCTGGCGGCGCGGGCGGCTGTTCTGCTGCGGGCTGGCGCGCGGCAGCCTGTTCGCCGGGCGCGGTCGGGTTGTCGCCCTCCGCGCGCTCGTCGAGCTGCGCTGTGAGTTCCCCGGTTATCGTTCCGGTAACGGCCAGGCCACGCTGTTCTTGGAATTCGCTAATGGCGGTGCGCGTGCGCGGTCCAGCGATGCCATCGGGCGGCCCGGCATCGAAGCCCAGGGCGTTCAGTTGAACTTGCACGTCGCGGATTTGTG
>JBFKGW010000179.1:0-5944 GCA_041633145.1 Alphaproteobacteria bacterium | reverse complement strand
TCTCCCTTCTTCTCGCGTTTGCCCCTCTCACCGGGTCCGCTGCCGAGCCCATCACCGGCCAAGCCTCGGTGATCGACGGCAACACGATCGAAATCGACGGCTAGCGCATCGGGCTCTACGGCATCGATGCAGCCGAGAGCGACCAGACGTGCTTCATTGACGGTAAGCAGGTCCGCTGCGGCCAACAGGCGGCGCGGGCGTTGGCGGGGCGCATCGGCCAGCAAGCCGTGACGTGTGACCCGCGCGACCACGATCAATATGGGCTGGTGGTCGCCGTGTGCAGCGCGGGCGGCGAGGACCTCAACGGCTGGATGGTCAGCCAAGGGCTCGCGCTGGCCTACCGACGGTTCTCAACCGACTACGTTCGGCAGGAGAGGAAGGCCGCAAAGGGCAAGGTGGGTATCTGGCGCGGCTACTTCGTCAAGCCTTGGGATTGGCGGCGCGGCAAGCGCATGACGGTGCATCACAGCCCCGACAATCCCGACTGTACGATCAAAGGCAACATCACCCAAACGGGCAGGCGCGTCTATCACGTACCCGGCGGTCAATATTACGGACCCGCTATCATTGAGCCGTCCGAAGGCGAGCGCTGGTTCTGTTCGGAAGACGAAGCGCGTGCGGCGGGGTGGCGCAAGTCGGCGCGGTGAAAGAGTAGGGACGCTCCAGCTGCGGCAGCCACGCGGCCAGCGACACGCCCAGACACGCTTCCTATTCGACCAATTCCGCCGCGCGTAGCCGCGCCACCCGACGCTGCAGATCGGCCAGCGTGGCGTCGTGGATACTGAGTTCCTCGAGATGGGCCACCGTGTTGGCGAGATATTCAGCCGAGGTGCCGAGATAGCCTGCCGCCGTCGCCAAGTACGACGCGACGACGCCAGGCGGCAGGCGGCCGGCGTAGCGCTCGTGCTGCCGATTGATCGTGAAGGTCAGGCCACCGACGGCGCCGCCATCGCTGTGCACGCGGACCCAGGTGGGGACGTAGCTGTCGAGCGCCATCTCGCGCGCCCACAGGATCGATAGCTCCTCTTCGAGCTTGTCCGGGGCGATGCGGAACGCCGCGCCGCAGCACGAGCCGCCGCGGTCGAGCGCCAGCATCAGGCCCGGGTTTTCCTGGGTGCCGCGGCCCAGGTGGGTCCAGATGCAGTAGGAGCGGTGAAAGCCGTAGATTCGGCCGCGCCGCTTTTCGACGTACTCGATTGCCGGGTTCCACAACAGCGAGCCGTAGCCGAACACCCACACGCCGCCGTCCAGCGCGCCCACCGGCGCGCTCGACAGCGTGGCGTTCAACGAGGCGGCGCGTTCTTCGGCGCTCTTCGGCGCGATATTGTTGATGTGCTGGTGCTGCTGCAGCAGCCTGTACACAATGCCGTCGCGGATCGAATCTCTGGTTAGCATGGTCTTGGCAAAAAATAACGGGCGGCCGGCGCCGCCCACCGCTTATAAATAGCCGATAGGTGGCGGAAGTCGATTGTTATCGCGCAACAACGTAAACTTTCGCCAAACGACCGGAACAAGGCACGATGGCGATCACCCCCGACGAGGTTTTGAAATTCTGGTTCGAGGAGAACGGCCGCGACGAATGGTTCGGCAAAGATCCGGCGTTCGATGAGGAAATCCACCGCCGCTTCGGCGAGCTGGCGCACCAGGCGCGCGATGGCAAGCTGGAGCGCTGGGTCGAGGCGCCGCGGTCGTGCCTGGCGCTGCTCATTTTGATCGACCAGTTCTCGCGCAACCTGTACCGCGACTCGCCGCTCGCCTGGTCGGCCGATGTGCACGCGCTCGCCATCGCCAAGCTGGCGCTGGAAAAGGGTTATCACACCGAGCTCGACACCATCGAGCAGGCGTTTATGTACATGCCCCTGATGCACAGTGAGGCGCTCGCCGATCAGGAGCGCTGCGTCGAACTGACGGAAAAGAACGCCAACAGCGGCAGCGAGTTCAACAAGAAGAACTATGAGGCAGCGCTGCAGCACCGCGATATCATCGCCCGCTTCGGCCGGTTCCCCCACCGCAACGAAGTTCTCGGCCGTGAGAGCACAGCCGAAGAGCTGGAATTCTTGCAAGACCAAGACAATCACTTCTAGCCGCTTGCCGGTCGGCAGCCAAAGGACCCACACTGCGCCATGGCCGATACGCTCACATTGGCGACCTTCAACCTGGAGAACCTCGACGATGCGCCGGGTCAGGCGCCGTCCTTGGCGGAGCGCATCGCGGTGTTGCGCCCGCAGCTGCTACGGACCGGCGCCGATATCCTGTTCCTGCAGGAGGTCAACGGCCAGCCGGCCAAGGCGCCGCGCAGCCTGGCGGCGCTCGACGCCTTGCTCGCCGATACCCCGTTCGCCGGCTTCGAGCGGGTTTCGACGGAAAGCCCCAACGGCGGGCCGATGGATAAGCAGAACCTGGTCATCCTGAGTCGCTGGCCAATCGGCGCGCGGCGCCAGGTGTCGCACGAGCTGGTGCCGCCGCCGCATTACCGCGCGGTGACCGCGAAACCGGCGAGCGACGCGGCGGCCGAGCAGAAGTGGGACCGGCCGTTGCTGTACGCGCGCATCGACCTGCCGTCGGGCCGGCCGCTGCACGCTATCAACTTGCACCTGCGCGCGCCCTTGGCGGCGATGATCGCCGGACAAAAGATTGGCCCGTTCTCGTGGGCGACCACCGCCGGCTGGGCGGAAGGGTTTTTCCTCGCCGCGCTCAAGCGCGCCGGCCAGGCGCTCGAGGCGCGCCTGCTCGCCGATGCGCTGTTCGACGACGACCCGCAGGCGATGGTCGCGGTGTGCGGCGATTTCAACGCCGAGACCGCCGAAATGCCGACGCGCATCCTGATGGCGGCTGACGAGGACACCGGCAACAGCGCGCTCACCGAGCGCAACCTGCTGGCCGTCGAGGTGGCCGTGGCGGCCGAGCGCCGCTACTCGGTGATCCATGCCGGCCGGCCGCTGCTGCTCGACCACCTGCTGGTGTCGCGGCCGCTCTCACGCTGGTTCCGCAGCGCCGAAATCCACAACGAGGGGCTGGTCGACGAGTTGGTCGACTACGCCAACGAAGGCCGCTCGCCAGAGTCGCACCACGCGCCGGTGGTGGTCACCTTCGAAATGCCGCACGAATAAAGCGCTCGGCTCCCGATTGGCCGCTAATCAAGTGTTCGCTTGCAGGATCGCGCGACCGTAAGTCACGCGACTTTGCTGCGGCAGGATGAGACTCAAAGTAGAACTTTGCAGTCGATCACCTGATATACTATGGCGCCTAGACTCGACAGCGCAGCTTTGGGGGAGGTTCTTTGTCGAACGAAAAGCTTCTGGAAATTCTCAACGAGCGGCTCGCGAAGGGCGAAATTACCCCAAGCGATTATGACGAGTTAAAAGCCCGTATCATGGGCGCCGATACCCGCAGCGACCGGATTGTCGAAGCGGACCATTACGAAACCATCGAACATAGCGACGTTGAACCGTTGGCGGACGGGGGCGCGGAGGTATTTGGACGCGATGGCGAATACATCGTGTTTGTCGCCCGTAGCAGATTAAGATTTTTTATGGGCGTTCAAATATTATTGTCTTTGTATTTTGGACTAGCTGTTTTTCCTGAAAACGTTATGCCGATAATAAGAGAGTTCATTGAGGAATTAGAGTTTTACAATCAGATAATTTTACGATTTTCATCGCAGCTGACACCGATAATTCTGGAAACGACCGTTATATTCAATTCAGCGATTCTTGCGGGTATCTCTGTAAAGGTCATCTCGCAGCTATTGATTGCGAATTTGACCTTTTTTTCAAATCCCGTCAGCCGCGATCTCACCAACAAACTAAAGGAACTCGAGAAAGGCGCCATTTCGAGCCGCATGCAAGATATCAGCAAGAGCTATTCCGGTTTCGTGATCGTGCGAATGGGAAGTTCGGGCAGGTTTATTTATTCAGTCAAAGCGCTGCCGTTGATTGTCATAAACGGCGCGCTGATCATCATTGGCACGACGATCGTATTGTAACCGGCGCCGCCCATGGTCGCCTTCGGTGGGCCCATTCGCCGAGGCGCAGGTCAGCACCCGCTTAGTCCGCTCTGGCGACCCTTTGCTGGGCGCAAAAGAAAGCCCCGCCGGAGCGGGGCAAGTCGAATATGGAGCCGACTTCTAAAATGCCGCACTGCCGTGAGTTTGTGCGGGGCCCGTCACTCGATTGTCGCCCGACAATCGTCGAACGCGAAGATGTCGACGTTGGTGAACGGCACCGCGGCGGGGTTTACGACGATGTTTGCCGGAAACGCCGAGACGTTGGAGTAGCGGCTGCACTGTCCCGGACCGCTCGTGGTGTCGATGACAGAGTTGCCATAGAAGGTGCCCAGAAAGGCATCGAAGAACGCGACCCGGGAATTGAAATGGGCACCGAAGGAGCCGGTGATATCGACGCCATAGAGGTAGGCCACTGAATCGTTCAGCGTAAGCGCGATTTTGTCGGTCGCGCCTGCAGAAATATCGGTATTGAAAATACGCATGGTCCCGTTGCGCGCCGCAAGTATGGCGCCGCCAGACCCGGCCCCGACGGCACTGTTGGTCATATTCAGGAACCCGTTATCAGTGACCACCAAACCGAACCGTCCACCGGCGCCGGCGAACGGCGCAAAATCGCCGTTGGTGACCTGGACCGCGGCATTGCGGGTGGCCACGACACCGTTGCGGCCGCCGGTAACCTTGAGGTTGACCAAATTCACACCCTGCGCGCCGTTGACAAATAGCGCGGTGGTGCCGATGCCCGGGCCTAAATCGGTGTTGATGCCGTCAACCGGCACACCACCGGGACCAAGGTTTTCTCCCTGAATCGTAACGTTCGAGGCGGTTACGAATACATGCTCATCGCAAAGACCGCGGACGGTAATGTTTGTAAGGCCGTTTGCTAACGCTTTGGTGATCGTTTCACCGGCGTCACAATCGACCAGGCTCAGGGCGTTGCCCTCAAATACAGGTGCAAAACCTTCAATCAGATCACAATCACTGGTTGCGGCGTTGCCGCTCGAACTCGTAACTGATTGAAATACTATTATTCGGGCGAACGAACGGCAATCGACATCGACCCTGTTCCCCTGCACGGTATTGGCTCCATTAAATATGGCTTGGCCGGCGGCAATTATGAGGCCGAAATCGCCATTGTTTTCTATCGTGTTGCCACCGCTAAGGATAACGACACCGCCGCTTGCAGCCACCACGCCATCGTCCGGATTGTCCGATATATTTGTACCGCTGATCAGCGCGCTCCCGTTGCTGGCGACAAAGATGGCGTCGTCATTGACGTTAATGCCAGCAACGTTGCTGATGTCGACATATGCAGATTCAATGGACTGAATACCATCGTTTCCGGCGATCGATGCAATGTCGTGGACAAACGCGGAGCCGGCGGCGCGGACGACGATGCCGTGGTCGGCGCCACCGTCGATCAGGTTCCAGCCTTCGATCGTCACCTGAGCGGCGGTAACCGTAATGGCGGGTGCGACACCGTCGCCGGTCAGTTTGGCACTGCCCTGGCCGAGCAGTGTCAATTGATCTGTCGAGACAACCAGGCTGGTGCCTGTACAGTTGCCAACGACGACGATGTGATCGCCGACGTTGGCGTTGTCGATGGCGTCCTGCACCGCCTCGGCACCCTGCATGTTGCAATTAACGTCCAGCTGGGCGCCGAACGCGGCCGAGGCGAATATGGCAATGAAGATCAAACTGGCACCCAATGCTAAACCGAGTGCTGAACCAAATAATTCTTTAATCATCTGATCCTCCTGTTTTTTTCTAAGTTCTCCTTGTCAAGCAATGAGTTCAGGCCGCGCCGATTGCGTGCAGGCTCGGCCGCTTGCCCGTACGATCCTGTGCGATATCGCACCTTCGGAAAGCCCGCGCAGGGCCGCGTCGATCACGCCTTTGCCCTGGTGCCAAACCGCGGCGCGCCAGGCGTCTGAATCGGGA
>JBFKGW010000178.1:0-5960 GCA_041633145.1 Alphaproteobacteria bacterium | reverse complement strand
GGGGTTCGGCCGCACCGGGCCATACGCCGACCGCGGCGGGTTCGACCTGATCGCCCAGGGGATGAGCGGGCTGATGAGCATCACCGGCGAGGGGCCGGGGCGCCCGCCGGTCAAGGTCGGCGGCGCGATCACCGACTGGGGCGCCGGCCTGATGGCGACCATCGGCATCCTGTCGGCCTACGCACACCGGCTGCAGACCGGTGAGGGACAGTTCATCGATACCTCGCTGTTCGAAGCCGGCGTCGCCGCGACCTTTCACCAGACGGCGATGACCCTGGCGAGCGGCGTCTCGCCGGGACCGATGGGCTCGGCCCATCCGCTGGGCGCGCCCTATCAGGCGTTTCGCACCGCCGACGGCTGGCTCAATGTCGGCGCCGGCACGCAAGCGATGTGGCCGCGCTTGACTAAGGTGCTCGGAGTTCCGGAACTCGCTCACGATCCGCGCTATCGCACCGTCGCCGACCGCATGACCAATCTTGACGCGCTGATCGCCGAACTGGCGCCGTTGTTCGAGAAGCACACCGTCGATGAATGGCTGGCGATATTCGAAGCCGAAGGCATCCCCGGCGGTCCGGTCTATTCCATCGGCGAGATGCTGGAAGACCCGCAAACCATCGCGCGCGATATGGTGACGGAGGTACCCCACAGCCGGCTCGGCAAGGTCAAAACACTGGGCACGCCGGTCAAATTCGGCGCCACGCCGACCGCGCTGCGCCGCGGCGCACCGTTGCTCGGCGAGCACACGCAAGAGGTGCTGCACGAGCTTGGCTATGCCGACGACGACATTGCCGCTTTCGTCGAAGACGGCACGGTCGTTGTTGCCGGCGCTTGAGCCGCATTCGATATAGGCGGCGATGGTACAAGCAAACAACGTTCAAACCGGCGGTCCGGCGCTCGGATTTGTCGGATTGGTGGTGCGCGTTTTTCTGCCGTTCGCGCTCGGCTATTTCCTCTCCTACCTCTATCGCACCGTCAACGCGGTGATCGGCCCGACGCTGGTCGAGGAACTGGGCCTGAGCGCCGGTGGTCTGGGCCTGCTGACCAGCGCCTATTTCATTGCTTTTGCCGCCGCGCAATTGCCGGTTGGGTTCTTCCTAGACAGCCACGGGCCGCGGCGCACCAATGCGACGCTGTTGGTTATTGCCGCGGTGGGCGCGTTCGTGTTCAGCCTCGGCGAAGGATTGTGGGGCCTTGTGTTGGGCCGTGCCATGATCGGCCTGGGCGTCGCGGCGTGCCTGATGGCGTCGTTCAAGGCGATGGTCGAGTGGTTCCCGCGCGACAAACTGCCGTTGGCCAATGGGTTTATCATGGCGAGCGGCGGTCTCGGCGCCATCACGGCGACGGCGCCGACCCAGTTCCTGGTGGCCGAAGTAGGTTGGCGATACGGGTTCGTGGCCCTGGCGGTCGCGACCTTGGCGGCTGTTTTCATTCTGTGGTTTGTGGTGCCCGAGCGGCCGCGCGAGACCGGCGGCGCCAACGCTGCCGAACGGCTCGGCGGTTTGCGGCTGGTCTACGGCAGCCTCGCCTTCTGGCGCATCGCGCCGATCACTGCGCTGTCGCAGGGCACCTTTCTGGCGATCCAGACATTGTGGGCCGGACCGTGGCTGCGCGACGTCGTTGGCCTCGATGCGGTCGCGGTGAGCTTTACGCTATTGGCGGGGGCGGTCGGGTTCGTCATCGGTAATATTCTCATCGGCGTCGTCGCCGTGCGATTGACCCGGCGCGGGGTGGCGCCGATTGTCATCGTCGGCGTCGGTATGGCGGCGTTCATGGTGGTGCAGGTGCTGGTCATCGCCGAATGGGTCGCCGCGCCGTCGGTGCTGTGGTTCGTGTTCGGCATGCTAGGGACCATCGGCGTGTTGAGCTTCGCGGTGCTGTCGCAGGAATTTCCGGTCCATCTGACCGGCCGCGCCAGCACCGGCATGAACCTGATGATCTTCGTGGCCGCCTTTGCGCTGCAATGGGGCATGGGCGAAGTGATCAATCTGTGGCCGGGCACAGCCGACGGCGGCTACGCCGCGCCGGGTTATCGCGCGGCATTCACGGTCGCATTTGTTCTACAAGCGATTGCGCTGGCGTGGCTGGTGGCCGGCGGACGGCTCAAACGACGGGTGCGCTACGAGGCCGCTTGAAACGTGATGGGCAGCGTGCTGACGCCGCGCAGCACCAGGGAATCGTGCCACGGCGGGTCGGGGTCGAGCAGCTCGATATCGTGCAGTTTGCGCACCAACGCCGACAATCCGATGTTGCCTTCGATGCGCGCCAGCGGCGCGCCCAGGCAGAAATGAATTCCGTAACCGAATACGATGTGGCGATTGTCGGCGCGGCGGATATCGAAGCGGTGCGGATCTTCGAATTGGCGCGGATCGCGGTTCGCCGCGTGGATCATGCAAAACACCCGGTCGCCTTGTTTTATCGTGCGGCCACCGATGGACACGTCTTCTAGCGCGACGCGGGTGGTGGTGCCGATGGGGCCGTCGTAGCGCAGGATTTCCTCGATCGCGCCCGCCGCCAGGCTCGGGTCCGCGCGCAGCAGTTCGAACTGGTCAGGGTTGCGCAGCAAGGCCAGCAATCCGTTGCCGAACAGGTTTGTCGTGGTCTCGTGGCCGGCGAACAGCAACAGTACGCAGTTGGCGACCAGTTCGGCCTCGGACAAGGCGTCGCCGCCGTCGCGCGCCGCGATCATATGATCGATGATGGTTTGATCGGCGACCGGATGGCGCCGTCGGTGGTCGATGATATCGCTGAAATATTGCGTCATCTCGACCGTACAGCGCTCGGCCCGTTCGCGTTTGTCGGGGGTGGCTTGCGCGCTGCCGACAAAGGTGGCGAGGTCGTCCGACCAGGATTTGAACTGATCGAGATCTGTGTCGGGCACGCCGACCATACCGGCGATCACAGTTGCCGGCAGCGGGTAGGCGAAGCCGGCGATGAAGTCGGGATCGTCGGCGGTGGCGAAGTCGTCGAGCAGGCGCTCGACAATGGCGGCGATGCGCGGCCGCAACTCGTTCAGTGCGCTGGTGGTAAACGCCTTGTTCATCAGGCTGCGCAAGCGGGTATGCAGCGGCGGGTCGACGAACACCACCCAACGCCCCAGCATCGCGCCCACTTCGGCGATCTCGGCGCGCTCGCCAGGCGGCAAATGGTCGAGGAACGGCGTGATGCGATCGGCCGACAGGCGCGGATCGTTCAACGCGGCGCGGACGTCGTCGTAACGGGTTAGCACCCAGGAGCTGAGGTCGTCCGACCAGTGCACCGGGTCTTCCTCCTGCAGCTGTTGCAGGACCGGATAGGGGTTGGCGACCATCGCCGGGTCGCTCGGATTATATTCAACCAGCATGAATGATCATCGTATTCAGCAGCGTCGCTCGCGGAATATTAGCGCAACCAAACCTTAAACGGCGATGCTACGTTTGGCCCAGGTTCATCGCCGCCGGTCAGACATGCTGAGAATTAATGCACATATCGCCATCCCTGACGACGAATTGCGCGAGCATTTCGTGCGCGCATCCGGACCGGGGGGGCAGAAGGTCAATAAGGTGTCGACCGCAGTCGAGCTGCGCTTCGACGTGCGCCGCTCGCCGAGCCTGCCCGACGACGTTCGTGTCCGGCTGGAACGATTGGCCGGCCGGCGGCTCACCAGTAATGGGGTTCTGATCATCCGCGCCGAACGGTTTCGCACCCAGGAGCGGAACCGCACGGATGCGCGGGCGCGCCTGGTGGCGTTGGTGCGCCGCGCCGCGGTCGCGCCGAAACCGCGCGTTAAGACCAAACCAAGCCGCGCGGTGAAGCAGCGCCGGCTCAACGCCAAGACGCGCCGTGGCCGCCTCAAGCAATTGCGGCGAGGGAAACCGGAAGCGGAATAACCACACGGCGCCTATTGGGTCGTCGCAGTGGTGGTCAGGAACGAAGCTAGGATGGCGGCGGTGATGGCGCCCAGCGTGTTGAACAGAAGATCGAGCGCGGTATTGAAGTAGCCACCGACACCGGTGTCTGGAAAAGCCAGTACGGCGGTGAATTCGATCAACTCGTTGAGGACACCAAGCCCCATGGCGCCGAGAATAGCCAGGGCGTAGATCGTCTTCGTTCCGTCGAGGGCGGGAAAATTGCGCCGCATCAAATGCCAGAGCACCAGGGTAGCGACACCGAAGCCGTAGAAATGGACGATCTGATCGTACTTCAGCAGGACTAATTCCCCATTGCCCGCCAGTGGCAGCAACACCTGGCTGTACAAAACCCCATCGCCAACCGGCACGCCACCGCCCGCCATATGGGCAAAGCCCCATATGGCGAGACCCCAAAGGATAAATGCCGGCAACTGCGCGGCCCGTTGCGTCGCCACGATTAGCGCCAAGAAGAACACCAACGTGAAGACATACCAAACGAACTCGCCATTGCCCGATGCCAGAAACACGCTGCCGAAGATTACAACGTAAGCGACAGTAAAGATCAGCACCGTCCATTCCGACCGCTTGAGCTTCATCGCAAAATTGATCCCTTTACCGTCGATCGCCGATCGCGGGATAGTTTGCTCTAGACTACAGGCTTGTTACGAGATTCGTCTGTTCAAGGAACGAGAGCGGAGTAAGCGATGCGCGCGATGGTGCTCAACCGGGCGAAGACACCGCTGGTCATGCGGACCCTGGCCGATCCGCGGCCGGCGCCCGGTGAGGTGTTGATCGGCGTGCGCGCTTGCGGCGTGTGCCGCACCGACCTGCATGTCGTCGACGGCGAGCTAACCGAGCCCAAGCTGCCGATCATCCCCGGCCATGAAATCGTTGGCGAAGTGGTCGCGGTGGGCGAGGAGGTCGAGCGCTTCGCCATCGGCGAGCGCGTCGGCGTGCCGTGGCTCGGGCACACCTGCGGCGTTTGCTCTTATTGCATCAGCGGCCACGAGAACTTGTGCGATGCGCCGGGGTTCACCGGCTACACGATCGACGGCGGCTACGCCGATATGACCATTGCCGACCAGCATTATGTCTTTCCCTTGCCGGCGGGATACAGCGATGCCGAGGCGGCGCCGCTGTTGTGCGCCGGACTGATTGGCTACCGCTCGCTGCGCATGGCCGGCGATGCGGCGCGCCTGGGCATCTACGGCTTCGGCGCAGCGGCGCATATCGTCGCCCAAGTGGCACGCTTCGAAGGTCACGAAGTGTTTGCTTTCACCAAGCCCGGCGACCAGGCCGGTCAGGATTTCGCCCGCCGCCTCGGCGCGGCGTGGGCCGGCGGTTCGGACGATACGCCGCCGGAGCCGCTCGACGCGGCGATTTTGTATGCGCCGGTCGGCGCGCTGGTGCCGGCCGCGCTGCGCGCGGTGCGCAAGGGCGGTACCGTGGTGTGCGCCGGTATCCACATGAGCGATATTCCCGAATTTCCCTACGACATCCTGTGGGGCGAACGGACCGTCCGCTCGGTCGCCAATCTAACCCGGCGCGACGGCGAAGAATTTCTTGCGCTGGCGCCCAAGGTGCCGGTCAAAACCGAAGTCGAAACGTTTACCCTAACTGATGCCAACGAAGCGCTGAATCGGCTGAGAAGTGGCCGGATTACCGGCGCGGCGGTGCTGATTCCGTAAGCTTCGACCCGTTTTTCGCGACATCGCCGATTAACCAAACCCCTTATCAGTGTTTGAATTGAAAACCGCCCCATGCGACCATCGCGGTCTACGGAATCGATAGGAGAACGATGGCTGACACGGTAATCAGCCCAGGTGGCATTGGCGGTGGCGCTGGCCGGAATGGCGAGCGGCTGGTCGCGTTTTTGGGCAGCCGGGCGTCCCTGTTCGGCATCTTGGTGGTTAATTTTCTGCTCGGCCTGGTGACCCTTGGGATTTACCGGTTCTGGGCGCGCACAAAGTTGCGCCAATTCTTTTGGAGCAGCATCGCCGTCGACGGCGAACCGCTGGAATATACCGGCCGCGGCCTCGAGCTGTTCATCGGATTCCTGATCGTCGTTGCGGT
>JBFKGW010000177.1:0-5968 GCA_041633145.1 Alphaproteobacteria bacterium | reverse complement strand
GGCGCGCTGGCATGTTTTCCGGTTGCCGCCATGGCGACAGATATACGCCCGCTTGATCTTGCCGCCAAGCGCCGCCAGTGTGGGACAGGGTAGTACCAGGTTTACATCGCCGCGACGGGACGCGGACAAGCAGGAGGAGGCGATGGCGGAAAAACTGAGCGAAGCGGCGCGCGCGACCGCGCTGGCGGATTTACCGGGCTGGGCCGAGGTCGACGGCCGCGACGCGATCAGCAAGACCTTCACATTCAAAGACTTCAACCAAGCCTTCGGCTTCATGAGCCGGGTCGCGCTCAAGGCCGAAGCGATGAACCATCATCCCGAATGGTTCAATGTGTGGAACCGGGTCGAGGTCACGCTGTCGACCCACGACGCCGGCGGCCTTACCGAGCTCGATATCGAATTGGCCCGGTTTATGGACGCAGCGGCGGGTTAAGGCATCACGATGAAGGTATTGCTGACCGGTGCGAACGGTTTCATCGGACAGTACCTTCTCGCGAGTCTGACCGCCGCCGGACACCAAGTCGTCCCGGCTGTGCGCGATCCAGTGGCGACGGATCGGCTGCTACCAACGCCTGCATCGATCGAGGTCGATTTCAATCGTGATGTTCGCCCGGAAGATTGGCTACCGCGGCTAAAGGGCATCGACGCGGTGATAAATTGTGCGGGAATTTTACACGCACGGCCCGGCCAGTCGATCCAGGCGATCCACGCTCTTGCCCCAAAAGCGCTATTCGCCGCCTGTCAGACGGCCGGCGTGCGCCGCGTCATTCAGATATCGGCAATTAGTGCCGATTCTTCCGCCGGCACCGCCTACGCCCAAACCAAACTCGACGCCGACAGTTTCCTGATGGGAACCGACCTCGACTGGATCGTCGTTCGGCCGTCGCTGGTCTATGCCGAAGGCGCCTACGGCGGCACCGCGCTTTTGCGCGCGCTCGCCTGCGTTCCCTTTGTGCTGCCACTGGTGGGAAAGGGCGAGCAATTGTTCCAGCCGATCCACGTCGACGATCTTGCGGCAGCCCTCTGCAGACTCCTCGAAAATCCTTCGATCAATCGCGAGGTCATCGAAGCGGTGGGACCCGACAGCGTGACATTGAGACAGATTCTCGTCGACCTGCGACGATGGTTGGGCGTCAAACCCGGACGGCCGGTCGAAATTCCCACTGGTCTGATAAGCAAATTGGCCCGGCTGGGCGACGTTATCGGCGGACCTGTCAACACGACAGCGCTGCGTCAACTGTTGCACGGCAACGCCGGCGCACCCGAAAAGTTTGTCGCTGCAGTGGGCATCAAGCCGCGCCGCTGGAACGATGCGTTGCTGGTGCGGCCCGCGCAGGTGCAGGACCGCTGGCACGCCCGGCTTTATTTTTTACGGCCCGCGTTGAGATGGTCGCTTGCCATTCTCTGGCTGGCATCCGGTTTGGTCGGCCTGAGCCAGCCGGCGTCGATTACCGGCCCGATTCTGGCGCCGTTCGGCCTGACCGGCCCGGCCGCGACCGCCGCCGTCTGGCTATTTAGTATCATCGATATCGCCGTTGGCGTGGCCCTTCTGGCGAGATGGCGGCCATGGCTTATCGGCGCGGCACAAGTCGCGTTGATCGGGATGTTTACCGTCGGCCTCTCCCTCTCGCAGTCGGGCTTGTGGCTCGATCCCTTCGGACCGTTGCTAAAGAACATACCCATCTTGGTTGCGGTGATCACTCTAGCGGCAATCGAAACCGACCGATGAGCGAACCCTTCTTTTGGATCAAGGCGATCCACATTCTCAGTTCCACGGTGCTTTTTGGCACCGGGCTCGGCACCGCGTTTCAAATGTGGATGGCACACCGCAGCGCAGATGTGCGAACGATCGCAACCGTATCGAAGAACGTCGTCGTTGCAGATTTTCTGTTCACTACACCGGCCGTCATTGTTCAGCCGGTAACCGGCGCGATGCTGATCTGGCTCACCGGAATCGACCCGCGCGCGTCTTGGCTCGTCATCGCCTACGCACTGTACGTCGTCGCCGGCTTGTGCTGGTTGCCCGTCGTGTGGTTGCAAATAAAAGTGCGCGACTTCGCGCAGGCCAGTCTGCGAGCGGCCAGCGATTTGCCAGCCGCTTACTACACTTACATGCGCCTCTGGTTTCTGCTCGGCTGGCCGGCGTTTCTCGCCGTCATCGGCATTTTCGCGCTGATGGTGGCAAAGCCTGAATTTTAACGATCAGCGCGCCGCCATCCGGAGCGCGCCGTCAAGGCGGATCACCTCGCCGTTGATCAACACATTGTCGCACAGGTGCAGCACCAGCTTGGCGTAGTCCTGGGGCGTGCCGAGCCGTTTGGGAAACTCGGGCTGTTTCGCCAAGCTCTCGCGCGCCTCTTCGGGCAGTCCCGCCATCATCGGCGTGTCGATTAGGCCCGGCGAGATGGTGTTGACGCGGATACCGCTACGCGCCAGTTCGCGCGCCGCGACGATGTTGAGCGCGACGATGCCGCCCTTCGACGACGAATAGGCAGCCTGGCCGATCTGGCCTTCATAGGCGGCGACCGAAGCGGTGTTGATAATCAAACCGCGCTCGCCGTCTGCCATCTCCTCGGCATCCTGCATGTCGGCGGCGACCAGGCGCATCATGTTGAAGGTGCCGATCAGATTGACTTTGATGACCGATTCGTAGGCCTCGAGCGGCAACGGGCCGTCGCGGCCGACGATGCGGCCGGGCGTGGCGATGCCAGCGCAATTGACCAGCAGCTGGGCGATACCGTTGGCCTCGCGCGCCGCGGCGACCGCGGCCTCGGCGCTGTCGGCGCTGGTGACGTCGCACTCGATGGCGATGCCGCCGCATTCCTCGGCGACCGCGCGGGCGCCATCCATGTTGACGTCCATGACGGCGACCTTCATGCCTTTGGCCGCCAGCGTGCGGGCGCACTCCGCGCCGATGCCCGATCCACCGCCGGTCACGATGGCGGCTTTGCCTTGCAGATCCATGACGATCTCCCCTCGCCTGTTCGAATTGTTGCTGCCGGTTGTACGCGTTTCGCCTGCGACACTCAATCGGGCGGCGCATTGAGTTGCTGCCCGAGGATCCAACCTTCGATGCGCTGCAGCTCGTGCTCGACCGGATCGCCAGGTTCGCGGTGGCCGAGCGCCACGTTGAGCATGCCGAACAGGCCAACGGTGGTGTCGAAGCGATCCTCGCCGGTGGCGTTGCCGCCAAAGCCATCTCGGATATCGGCGGCCAGCGCGGTGGCGGTCTCGACCCCGCTGTCGGCTGCCCAATCGAGTAAGGTGGCGGCATCGTCGCGGCGGTCGGCCTGGCGGCGTTTCGATTTGTTCGCCGCGCCGATGCGCAGTTGCAGATGGCCGTAAATTTCGCCGGGATAGGTTTCGGCGACGACAATGCCGGGCCGGTCGAGCAGATCGGCCAGCGCGCCGTCGAACGGCCACAGTGTCAGCGCCGCACCGCGCCGCCGTGCCGGCGCCAGCAAGTCGCGCCAGCCGCAGATCGCCGCCTTGCCGACCTGCTGGCCACCGAGGGTCCAGAACAGGGGACTGGCGGCGAAGCGGGTCGCCGTGGCCTTATCGCAGCGCCGGCGCAGCGTGTCGATCGACGAAAACCCGAGTGCTTCGTAGAGATCGCGGTGGCGGGTGCCGCCGGGCCGCGCCGGGTAAAACGGCCGCCGCAACGCTATCTCGTCAGCCGTCGCCGCTGGGGTGTAGAAATCGCGCCAATGGCCGCGACCGAACCGGGTCAGCGCAGCGGCAAAATCGTCGATCTTGGCGGCATGGGCGTACGCACTCGGCAAGCCGAGCGGAAAATCGAAGCCGGCGAACACGGTACCGCCGGGGCCGGCCTCGGCCTGCAGCCGCGGCGAAAAATCGTCGAGCGCGCCGACCGGCTCCGGCGGCAGCGCCGCGTAACCCCCAGAGGCTAAGCGGATCGCCCGGGCGCACCAGCGCTTGGCCGGATCGACCGACCAGTCGGCGTGAACGACGATTTCCGGCGGGCGCATGACGAGGGTCCGGCTTAGCCCGCTGCGGCGTCGAGAAATTCGCTCAGCGCCGCATCGAATGCGTCGGGATTTTCGATGTTGGAGAGATGGCCGGCCGGGTCGATCTCGACATACCGCGCATGAGGCATGCGCTGGGCCATCTCGCGCATGCCCGCCGCCGGCGTGCCGATGTCCTGGGCGCCGCAGATCAACAGCGTCGGCAATTCGATCTCATGTAGACGGTCCAGATAGTCGAGGCGGGTCATCGCGTCGGCGCAGGCGGTGTAGCCGGCGACGGTGCTGCTGGCAATCAGCGCGCGAGCCCGCTCGACCAGCTCCGGCCGCTCGGCGCGCACCGCTTCGGTGAACCAGCGCCGCGGCATTTCATCCTGCAACCAAGCGATGCCTTCGCGCTCGACCTGCGCCATCATCTGCGGCACAACCTTGGCGAACTCGCCGGTAAAGTCGGCGCGGGTATCGGCGAGTACCAGCTTATCGATCCGCTCGGGCCAGCCCAGCGCCAGTGCCTGGCCGGTCATGCCGCCGATCGACAGGCCGACGAAGTGGCTGCGCGCGATCTCCAATTCATCCCACAGGGCGACGATATCGCCGGCCAGGTCGTCCAACTCATAAGGGCCCGGTGGCGCCTCGGAGCCGTCGTGACCGCGCGTGTTGTAACGCAAGATGCGGAACCGGTCGGCGAGTGACGCGACCTGCCCGTCCCACAAGGAAAGGCTGGTATTTAGCGAATTGGAGAAGGTCAGCCACGGCGCGCCCTCAGGCCCGTCGATCTGGCAGACAAAGGAAATACCGTTGGCGCGAATGTCCATCGGCGGTCCCGGCTACTGGGCGGCCTCCATCGGCTTTGGAATGTTCACTCCGCCCAGCGGTCCGACTCCCTTTTCGATCAGCGGCATCACCTCGTCGCCGAAGCGGCGGATCGAGGTCATTACCGTCTCGTGGTCGGTTCGCCCGATGGTCATGTAGAGCGCGATATGGCTGGTGCCGACGCGGGTGATCTCATCGACCAGACGTTCGGCGACGGTTTCGACATCGCCGATTGGATTCCATTTCAAAATGTCTTCCGGCGACATCTCGCCCTCGAACGGCTCCTCGGGCAGCCAGGCGTCCGGTAGCGTCGTTTGGCCCTGCCGCAGGTAACGCGACAGCCTGACCTGGAAGCGGGCATTCTCGGCATAAGCCAAGGCTTCAGCCTTGTCGTCGGTGACCAGGCAATAACGCAGGGTGCCAAACCGCAAATCGCTGAGCGCGCGCCCCTCAGCTCGCCAAGTTTCCTCGGTTTGCTCGCGGATCGCCACCAGCGAATCGGTATCCTGGCCGAAGCCGGAGGCAAAAAATGGATAAGGCCCATGTGCGGCGCGGCGTTGCGAGTCCGGGCTGTTGCCGCAGATCCAGATCGGCGGTTGCGGCGACTGGAGCGGGCCGGTGGTAAAATAAGTCTGCGGCAGGTCGATATACTTGCCGTGATATTCGACACTCTCGCTGCCCACCCCTTGGCTGATCAGCGCAACCCATTCGTCGGTGACGGCGCGCGCTTCGTCGAGGGTGATGCCGAAGCGTTCCAGCTCGTAGGCCTGGTAACCGCTGCCGAGACCAAGGATCAGGCGGCCGTCGGCCAGGTTGTCGGCAAAGGCGATCTCGCCGAGCAGCCGCGCCGGCTCGTATAGCGCCGGCAGCACGACCGCCGTGCCCAGTTTGATGCGCAGCGTTTGCGGCGCCACATGGGCGACCATCAACAACGGTGACGGTGTGATCGAGTAATTGGTGAAATGGTGCTCGGTGAACCAGGCAATGCCGAACCCGGCGCTTTCCGCTGCCTGCACCTGCTCGACTGTCTGTTGGATCATTTGCGCCGGGCTTTGCGCCCGGTCGCGCCGGTTCATCAGATTGAAGATTCCGAAATCCATTGGCGTTTCCCTTTTTGCCAATTAACCGCCTTGCGGGCAGCCTGAGTCAACCCAGCCGCGCCGGCGTCTCGG
>JBFKGW010000176.1:0-6005 GCA_041633145.1 Alphaproteobacteria bacterium | reverse complement strand
GGCACGCCGCAGCAGGGCTTGTCGTCGAAGCAGCTCGGCTACGGTTCGGTCGAAGGCGCGAACCCGAACATTTTCGTTCTCACCGCCGCGACCCCGGACGGACTGCCGCCCGAAAAATTGCTGCCCAGGGCGACTGTCGAGAAGCTCGACCCGATCCCCAATATCGGCCTCAAGGTGTTCCATATCGGGCTCGGCGCCATCGCCTTCACCAACCGCGGCGATAAGGGCTCGGTCACCGTTCGCATCTTCGATGCCAACGATAAGGTATTGGGCAGCGGCACCGCCGAGGTCGAATTCTGGGACGCGCCGCGGCCGCAGATCCACCCCAACAACTTTCTGCACAAGGGCCAGAACCATAACTGGCAGCGGGTGAAGCCCGGTGAAACGCCGGGCAAGGTCGAAGGCACCGTGCCGTTGACTTTCATGCTGTTCGAGAAACCCAGCGGCGCGCCCGAATCAAACGCCGGCATCGTCGGCGCTGGCATCGTCTCGCGCAAACAGTTGCTCGATATCAACTTCACTGTGCCGCGTGACATTGCCCGCTACGACAACGGCCTGATCGTCAAGGATACCGATGGCGACGGCACGCTCGATCCGCGGACCGATCAGATCATCGGCGGCGTCATTTCCGGCGATCTCAAGGGCTACGACGTGCGCTCGCTTGAGGTCGACGGCAAGCCGGTATTGTCACAGCCGACCAGCGTGTTTTCCGAACGCGCCGGCAAGCGCTTCGGCGGCGCCATCATGCAGGTGTTCTATCACACCGAATATTCGCCCGGCGTCTACCGCCCGACGTTCGCGCTGTTGAAAGACCCGGCCGACCTGAAAAGCGGCGACGGTTCGTCCTATACCTATACGGTGATCGCCGAACGGCCGGCTAATTAGAGCTTGCAGCCGGCGCGGTTAGCGGCCAGCCTCCACCACGTCGGCGACCAAGTCGAATGCCGATGCTGGCGCCTTCGTTGCTGGCCGCACCTGCTTGTACCATTCGAGGATCTGCTCACCGGTCCACACATGCGTATCGGAGCGGCCGCACACATGCTCGAGGATCCGTCGCACCTGCTTGGCGCGGTGCGGCACGCCCATGATGTAAGGGTGCAGCGTGAAGCACATAATCCTAGACGATCCGTCAGCGGCATCCTCGATCAACTGATCGAATTCGTCGATGGCGCGGTCGCCATACTCGGCCGCCTTGTGGCCCTGGATCAGCTGCATCGCCAGGTCGTTAAGCTCTTGCGTGTAAGGCAGGCTCACCAGGGTGCCGTGCTTGGTGCGCAGGTCGACCGGCTGGTCGTCGAGCACCCAGTCGGCGACGTATTCGAAGCCGGCCTCGTGCAGCCAGTCGACGGTGTCGTGGGTCTCGGCCAGCGCCGGCCCGAGCCAGCCTTTCGGCGGTCGGCCGGAGAACTCAGCGAGCCGCTTAAAGACACGATGGATCATCTCGCGCTGGTCGGGCACCGCCGGCAGAGCGCGCTGGATCCAGCCATGGCCGGCGAGATCCCAGCCGCTCGCCAGGCTTTCCTCGACGATCTGTGGATAGGCGTCGCACACCGAGCCGTTCAGCATCATCGTGGCGGCGACGCCGAACTCGTCGAAAATCTTCTTCAAGCGCCAGAAGCCGACCCGCTGGCCGTATTCGTGCCAGGCCCAGTTGGCGATATCGGGCACGCTTTTCTCGGCGCCGCCGGGCGGATTGACCACGGTGCGCGGCATCGGCGCGTCGATCACCCAGTTCTCGACATTAACGCACGGCCACACCACAACTTTCGCGCCGCCGGGCAGCGGCAAGGCCGCGCGCTGGTGGATTGGCACATAGTCGATCCGGTCGGTTGGCCAATCGAGGCTCATTTCCCTGTCCTCCCACTCGTCAATTGTCGGCGTAAAGAATCGAGCCGGCTTGTCGCGCCGGTCTGTGGAGCTCTCTGAATACAATAATGCACTAAAAAACAAAGGGATAGAGCCGTATAATTGAGGTTAAAAACCCGATAAAGTGGTAGCCCGCAGTCGCGGCCTCGGCTGGTAGGACTTACGTGTCCTAACCTCCGCAGAACCTGACGGCGCGCCTCGTAGCTGATAGACTTTTCCCAACAACAATCAACCAGAATAGGGGAGGACGATATGGCGACGAAACGTGGCCAGCAGGTTATCGCGATCGAGGAACATTACTGGGATACCGAACTGTCGGAACGCTATCAGAACGCGGATCGGGGCGTGATCCGCGACAAGCTGGAAGATCTCGGCGAACCGCGACTGAAAGACATGGATGAAGCCGGCATCGACATTCAGGTGCTGTCCCATGCGCCGCCAGCGGCGCAGCGTTTTGATGCGGAAACCTCCGTTCAATTGGCAACCCGGGCCAACGACCGTCTGGCCGATACGGTCGCGACGAACCCCGAGCGCTTCGCCGCCTTCGCCACGCTACCGACGCCCGACCCCAAAGCCTCGGCCGCGGAACTCGAGCGCACGGTCACCGAACTCGGTTTCAAGGGGGCGATGATCCATGGGCTGACCGATGGTGTGTTCTTCGACGACAAGCGCTATTGGCCGGTCTTCGAGCGCGCCGCGGCGCTCGACGTGCCGCTTTATATCCACCCGGCGATACCGCACCCGGCGGTCGTCGAGGCCTACTACAAGGATTACCTGGAAGATTATCCGGCGCTGCTCACCGCCGCGTGGGGGTTCACGGTCGAAACTGCGACGGCAGGTATCCGGATCGTCTTGAGCGGCGTGCTCGACGCCTATCCCGACCTCAAGATCATCCTCGGGCATATGGGCGAGGGGCTGCCATTCCTGCTGTGGCGCATCGACCACGCACTGTCGCGGCCTGGCAACAAAGCGCTGTCGTTCCGCGACGTGTTCAGCGAGCATTTCTACATCACCACCAGCGGCAATTTCTCCGACCCGGCGCTGTTGTGCAGCATTCAGGAGCTCGGCGTCGACCGCATCTTATTCTCGGTCGACTATCCGTTTGTCGAAAACGCGCCGGGCACGGCGTGGATGGAAAGCCTGCACCTGTCCAACGAGGACAAGGACAAGATTCTCAACGGCAACGCGAAACAGCTGTTGAAGATGTAGGCATGGCTTCCGTTGGCTTACGCCAGCCCCCCCCCCCTCCCTAACCCTCCCCCTCGCTGGGGGGAGGGAATGTGTTTGCGGATGGCGCAGGCATAACCCCCTCCCCCCTTGAGGGGGAAAGACGGGGTGGGGGGTCGCGCCGCGCCAGCGGCGCACACAACTTTATCTGTGCTTGCTGCCTTACCTGATCGGGAGGGTAAGGTGACCGCCGGTTAAATCACCTTGCGGCCGCCGTCGGAGAAGGTGACCTCCAGCGTGATCTTGCCTTCGTTCATGCACCACGGGCGCAGCCGGTAGCTGCGCGCACCCGACTGGTGCATCGGGTCGGCATCGGCGATCGCGCGCGCCTCCTCCAGCGAGTCGGCGCGGATGATCACCATGCCTTCGCCCGGCATGGTCTTTTCCTCGTCGTCGGCGAATGGGCCGGCGGCGACCATGATGCCCTTCTGCTCGATCTCGTGCTGGTAGGCGAGGTGCGCCTCGACGTTCGCCATCACGGGCCCGAGGCCGTTGGTCGGCGTAGTGAAATAGACGTAGAGCTTCTTGGCCAGCAGGCCCATGTCCTCGAAACGCTCGAGCATCTCGTTCCAATCGCGGGCTTCATCGGCCATGTCTACTCTCCTGTAATGATTGTGGCGTCTTTCGGAGCTGAACTCAGGCTTCGACCGCCTGGCCGTCGACCGCCTTCAGCTTGCCGTAGTGGGTGAAGGTGTTGGTCATGTACCAGGTGAAGAACTCCCGGTAGGTCTGGGTCGGGTACTTCGGCGGATTGCCGGGCCCGGTGCAGGTCGAAAGACATTCGCCGACTGCCTCGAAATTGGGATTGATGAAACAGGCCAGCGAGTAGCGGTCGGTTTTGAGCGGCGGCACCACCCGGTGCGGCGTGGCGCGGAAGCGGTCGTTGGTCCAGCGGCCGAGGAATTGGCCGGCGTTGACGATCAGCGCGCCGTCCGGCAGCTCGGGCCAGAACCACGCGCCGTCGGTATCGAGCACCTGCAAACCTTCTTCGTTGGCCGGTGGCAGAAAGGTCATAAAGCCGGTATCGACGTGGGCGTTGACGCCCATTTCGCCGGCCTCGAGGTCGGGCTTGGGCGGATATTTGGCCAGCCGGAAATAGGTGTAGTGGTCCTCGAACATCGGCGCGAAATAATGTTCCGGCAGATCGAGCGACAGCGCCCACACCGGCAGCAGCTTCTTGCCCAGTTGCCCGATGGTTTCCATGTAGGCCTCGGCGGCGGCGCGGAAGCCGGGCAGTACCTCTTCGGGCAGCCACGGCATCTTGCCGTAGAACGGCTCGCCCGCCTGCACGTGGGGATTGTCGTCGGCATAGTCGGTGGCGACGACGAAACACTCCACCGTGTCGAGCTTGCGGCTGTCGTGGAATTCCGATTGCGTGGTGATCGAGGCCCGCGCCGGCGTGTAACCCTTCTGGTCGCGGGTCACCGAAACGCTCATTTTCACGTCGAGCGGCAGATCATGAAAGCGCTTGGCCTCGGCCTCCATGCGCGCGATCGTCTCGGCCGGCACGCCGTGGTTGACGATGCACATGAAGCCGATGGTCTGCCACACCTCGCGCCATTGTTCGGCGAGTTCAGCGATCGCGGCCGTGTCGCCGGTTAGCGCCGCGCCGACATCGAGCACCGGCAGCGGCCGGCGTTCGAGCGTCCGCGCGGCCTTGCCGGCCGCGGATTCAGCGATTCCGTCCATGGTGGCGCCTCCGTGTTGTACGACTTATTTAGTTTAGGGGCGCGGTCATCTACCGGCAATGCTCACCGGTTGTCGGGATCGACGGCGTAGCCGTAGTCGTTCATCCAGGCGAGGCTCGACCAGGTATCCTTCGAGGGGTCGAGCTCCATGCCGATGGCGCCCTGATAGCCTTTGCTGATGGCGCGGTCGACCAGATAGAGCAGATCGAGTTCGCCGACGCCGGGCTCGTGACGGTCGGGCGGGTTGCCGATCTGCACATAGCCGATCAGCGGCCAGTATTGGTCCATAATCGCGGTCAGCGGGCCTTGCTCCTCCCAGCGCAGATGAAAGGTGTCGTAGACCAGGCCGACATTGGCGCGGCCGACCGCGCGGACGATCTCGGCGGCCTCGGCCATGGTGTGCATCGCCCAATCCGGCACCCGGTGGCGGCACACCGGCTCGAGCAGAAACAGACAGCGGTGATTGCCGGCTTGGCCGGCAATGTAGTCGAGGTTCTTTATATAGGTGTCGACGCAACGCTGGCGCTCCACGCCCTCGGGCACGGTGCCGGCGCCGACATTGATCGAATAGAAGTCGCAGTGGGTGATGTACTCTAGCGCCTGGTCGGCGGCGCGGCGGAACTCGTCCTCCTGGCCGGGCTGGGCGCCGAGCCCCCACACCCCGGCGTCCCAGTCGGCCGGCACCACGCCATAGGTGAACTCCAGACCGTTGTCGTCGAGCAACTGCTTGAGCTCCTGCTTCGGTAACTCGTAGGGGAAGTGCCATTCGACGGCAGTGCAGCCGATCTTAGCGGCCGCCGCGAAGCGCTCGCGCACCGGCAGCTCGAGGAACATGTGATAGAAATTGGGCGCGAAGCGGATCATCGTCCGTGCTCCCCTGTCCCGAGGGTCGCCGCCAACCAGTCGGCCATCGCGGTGCGGTACTCGAAGGCGTGGTTGTGGCAGCAGTGCACGCCGTCCTCGTCCATCATCAACGTCGCGCGGCCAGGCAGCGCCTCGGCGATGCGGGTCGCCTGCGACCAGTGGAGAATGGCGTCGTGCTTGCCATGGACCACCAGCACCGGCGTCTGCACGTCGTCGATGCAATCGTCCAGCGTCGCCAGTCCCATCAATTGGCGCGCCTCGTCTTCGCTCGCCGCCCCGGTGGCGTGGCGGAAGCCGTCGCGGATCAACGGCGGCATATTGGGCCAGTCACCCAGGTCGTAGCAGCCGCCGAACACCACG
>JBFKGW010000175.1:0-6026 GCA_041633145.1 Alphaproteobacteria bacterium | reverse complement strand
AGCGCCGAACGCCAGCGCCTGGCCCAGCAAGTCGCACTGCTGCGCCCCGACAATCTCGATCCGGACATGCTCGAAGAACGCGCACGCGTAATGTTGAACTACGTGCATCCCGACGAGATCGTGGTCATCACCCGGGACAGCCGCTAACTCGTTTGACCGTCCGCAGAACCGCGGCGGGTAATTTTCGACACCCTTCTGACTATTTGCGCGCACATAAATTTCCGCGCCGAATCTACCGATTAACCGAAAGTCGGTAAATAACAGCTATTTCCCCGTGTTTATTGACTTTTTTGGCATTTGATCCTTGCCGTTAACGATACGGTCGCCTACTTGTCCTAAATTGAATAGCGGCCCTGTATTGATCCGAGGGGGGAGAGTATGGCGACGGCGACGCAAGGTTCGCGCGCGAAAGGCGCAAAACGTCCAACCAAATCGCGGCGGCAACAACGCAGCCCCAAGGTCGAGCACAGCGCCGAGGAACTCCTCACTTTTTACCGCGAGATGCTGCTGATCCGCCGGTTCGAGGAAAAAGCCGGGCAGATGTATGGCATGGGTCTGATCGGCGGTTTCTGTCATCTCTACATCGGCCAGGAAGCCGTCGTCGTCGGCATGCAAGCCGCCCTCGAACCCCAGGATACGGTGATCACCACCTACCGCGACCATGGCCACATGCTGGCCTGCGGCATGGACCCGCGCGGCGTCATGGCCGAGCTCACCGGACGTAGCGGCGGCTATTCCAAGGGCAAGGGCGGGTCGATGCACATGTTCTCGAAAGAGAAGAATTTTTATGGCGGCCACGGCATCGTCGGCGCCAATGTGCCGCTCGGCACCGGCATCGCGTTCGCCCACAAATACCGCCAGGACAACGGCGTTTGCCTGACCTATTTCGGCGACGGCGCGGCCAACCAGGGACAGGTCTACGAATCCTTCAACATGGCGGCGCTGTGGCAGCTGCCGGTGATCTACATCATCGAAAACAACCGCTACGGCATGGGCACCTCGGTTGAGCGGGCCTCTGCCGGAACGCAATTGTGGCAACGCGGCCAGGCCTACGGCATTCCCGGCGAACAGCCTGATGGCATGGATGTGTGCGCGGTCAACGCCGCGGCGCGCAACGCGATCGACCATGTACGCGGCGGCAAGGGGCCGTTCATTCTGGAAATGCAGACCTACCGCTACCGCGGCCACTCGATGTCCGATCCGGCGAAGTACCGCACCAAGGAAGAGGTGCAGAAAATCCGCACCGAAAAGGACCCGCTGGAGACCTTGAAAGCGCTCCTGATCGAACGCGGCGACGCCAGCGAAGACGACTTGAAGGCCTACGACCGCGAAGTGCGCCAGGTCATCAACGATGCGGCCGACTTCGCCCAAACCAGCCCGGAACCCGATCCCTCCGAGCTTTACACCGACATCCTGCTTGAAGCCTAAGGTTCAATGATGACGTCTAACGATACCGCGCATAAGGAAAACCTCCGATGAGCGTGCAAGTTCTCATGCCGGCCTTGTCGCCGACCATGACCGAAGGAAACCTGGCGCGCTGGCTGAAAGCGGAAGGCGATAGCGTGGCGCCGGGCGACGTGCTCGCTGAAATCGAGACCGATAAAGCGACCATGGAAGTCGAGGCCGTCGACGAAGGCGTCCTTGGCAAGATCCTCGTGCCCGAAGGCGCGGAAGACGTGGCAGTGAATACGCCGATTGCGGTCATTCTGGAAAGCGGCGAGAGCGCCGCCGACCTTCCCGCGGCCGAACCGGTCGCCGCCGCGCCGGTCGCGGCAGAAGCGCCACTCGCCGGCAACGGCCACGATACGGCTGCAGCGACCGTGGCGCCGGTCATCGCCCAGGCGCCCGCGGAAGAAGCCTATACCGGCGAGACCCTCGAGATGACGGTACGCGAGGCGCTGCGCGACGCCATGGCCGAAGAGATGCGCCGCGACGAGACAGTGTTTCTGATGGGCGAGGAAGTGGCGCAGTATCAGGGCGCCTACAAAGTCAGCCAAGGGCTGCTCGATGAGTTCGGCGACAAGCGGGTTATCGACACGCCGATCACCGAGCAGGGTTTCGCCGGCATAGGCGTCGGCGCAGCGATGGCCGGGCTGCGGCCGATCGTCGAGTTCATGACCTTCAACTTCGCCATGCAGGCGATCGACCAAATCATTAATTCCGCCGCCAAAACGCTTTACATGTCGGGCGGCCAAATGGGCGCGCCGGTGGTCTTTCGCGGGCCCAACGGCGCCGCCGCCCGCGTCGGCGCCCAACACTCCCAATGCTACGCCAGCTGGTACGCCCATTGTCCGGGCCTCAAGGTCGTCGCACCCTACTCGGGGGCCGACGCCAAGGGCCTGCTGAAGTCGGCGATCCGCGACCCCAACCCGATTATTTTCCTAGAAAACGAAATCCTCTACGGCCACCGCTTCGACGTGCCGACGTCCGACGAGTTCACCGTGCCGATTGGGCGCGCCAAGGTGCTGCGCGAGGGCTCGGACGTTACCATCACCGCGTTTTCGCTGATGGTCGAGCGCGCGTTGGAAGCCGCCGACGCCTTGGCCGCGGAAGGCATTTCCGCCGAAGTGATCGATCTGCGCACGCTGCGGCCGCTCGACACGGCGACCATCGTTGACTCGGTAAAGAAGACCAACCGGCTGGTCTCGGTCGAGGAGGGCTGGCCGTTCGCCGGGATCGGCTCGGAAATGGCAGCCTTGATGATGGAACACGCCTTCGACTGGCTCGACGCACCGGTGGTACGCGTGCATGGCGCCGACGTTCCGATGCCGTACGCCGCCAATCTGGAGCAACTCGCCTTGCCGCAAACCGCCGATATCGTTACCGCCGCCAAGAACGTCACTTACCGCGGTTGACGGAACGCCCGCGACCTCGCAGGGAACACGACCATGCCGATCACCATCCTGATGCCCGCCCTGTCGCCGACCATGACCGAGGGAAACCTGGCCCGCTGGTTGAAGAACGAGGGCGACACTGTCGCGCCGGGCGACGTCATCGCCGAAATCGAAACCGACAAGGCGACGATGGAGGTTGAATCGGTCGACGAGGGCGTGTTGGGAAAGATCCTGGTTGCCGAAGGAGCCGAGGAGATCGCCGTCAATACGCCGATCGCGGTGTTGCTGGAAGAGGGCGAAGACAGCAGCGCGCTGGCTAGTTTCGATGCCGGCGGTGCCGCGCCGGCCACCCCGCCGCCACCCGCCGAGGCTCCCGCCGCAGAACCCGCGCCTGCCGCTGCGCCAACACCACCACCGGCCGCTGCCGCCGCGCCAGCGCCGACACCGGCTCCCGCCGCCGCACCGCAACCAGCCGGCCGCATTTTCGCCAGCCCGCTGGCCCGCCGCATGGCCGAACAACAGGGGATCGATCTGGCAACCGTCACCGGCAGCGGTCCCAACGGCCGCATCGTCAAGGCCGATATCGAAGCCTACGCCGGCGTCGCACCGACGGCCGCGCCCGCAGCGGCCCCGGCAGCCGCGCCAGCGCCGGCGGTTCCCGTCGCCGGCGAAGCGCCGTTTGATCTGTTGCCGGTCAACAACATCCGCAAGGTGGTCGCCCGCCGCCTTACCGAATCGAAGCAGCAGGTGCCGCATTTCTACCTGACGGTGGATTGCGAGATCGACGAGCTGTTGAAGGTGCGCGCCGATCTCAATTCCCGCGCCAAGGACGGCGAATTCAAGCTGTCGGTCAACGACATGATCATCAAGGCCGCCGCGGTCGCCCTGATGCAGGTGCCGGCGGCCAACGCCTCTTGGTCCGACGACGGCATCAAGCAGTATAAACAGGCCGATATTTCGGTCGCGGTGGCGATCGACGACGGGCTGATCACGCCGATCGTGCGCAACGCCAACGGCAAGGGCTTGCGCGCCATCTCTGATGAGATGCGCGACCTGTCGGGTCGGGCGCGCGAAGGCAAGCTGGCGCCGGAGGAGTTCCAAGGCGGCACCTTCTCGATTTCCAATCTCGGCATGTACGGCGTCAAGGACTTCCAGGCGGTGATCAACCCGCCGCAGGGCTGCATCCTGGCGGTCGGCGCCGGCGAACAACGGCCGATCGTCAAGGACGGCGCGCTGGCGGTTGCCACCGTGATGTCGTGCACCCTGTCGGTCGACCACCGCGTCGTCGACGGCGCGGTCGGCGCGCAATTCCTCGCCGCCTTCAAGGCGCTCATCGAAGACCCGCTCGGACTGCTGCTGTAGCGCGGCAGGTCTGACCGAGGAGGTCATTTTGGCAGACAGCAAATTCGATCTAATCGTTGTCGGCGGCGGCCCCGGCGGCTATGTGGCGGCGATCCGTGCCGCCCAGCTCGGCTTGAAAACTGCGGTCGTCGAGGCCGAACATCTCGGCGGCATCTGTCTCAACTGGGGCTGCATCCCGACCAAGGCGCTGCTGCGCTCGGCGGAAATCTATAACTACATTCAGCACGCCGACGCGTTCGGTCTGAAGGTCACCGGCGCTTCGTTCGATCTGCAGAAGATTGTCGAGCGCTCGCGCGCGGTCTCCAAACAGCTCAACCAGGGCGTCGGCTATTTGCTGAAGAAGAACAAGGTCGAGGTGATCGACGGCTGGGGCAAGCTGGCCGGCGGCAGCGCCGGCGCGCGCAAGCTCACGGTCGAGAAGGACGGCAAGAAGATCGCCGATCTGGAAGCCAAGAACATCATCCTGGCGACCGGCGCGCGCGCCCGCCAGCTGCCGGGTCTGGAGGCCGACGGCAAGCTGATCTGGACCTACCGCGAAGCGATGGTGCCCGACGTCATGCCGAAATCGCTGTTGGTGGTCGGCTCCGGTGCCATCGGCATCGAATTCGCCTCGTTCTACCGCACCCTGGGCGCCGAGGTGACCGTAGTCGAAGTTCTCGAGCGGATCCTGCCGGTCGAAGACGAGGAAATCTCAGCCTTCGCCCACAAGGCGTTCGAGAAGCAGAGCATGACCATCCACACCGGCGCCAACGTGACCGCGCTGAAAAAGGGCAAGAACAACGTCACCGCAACCATTGAGGCCGGCGGCAAGACGACCGAGCTGACCGTCGACCGGGTCATCATGGCGGTCGGCATCGTCGGCAACGTGGAAAATATCGGCCTTGAAGGCACCAAGGTGAAGGTCGACCGCAGCCACGTCGTGATCGACGATTGGGGCGCCACCGGCGAGCCCGGTGTGTGGGCGATCGGCGATCTGGTCGGTCCGCCCTGGCTGGCTCACAAGGCCGAGCATGAGGGCGTCATCTGCGTCGAAAAGATCGCCGGCGTTCCCGGCCTGCACCCGCTCGACACCTCGCGGATCCCCGGCTGCACCTACTGCCAGCCCCAGGTCGCCTCGATCGGCCTCAGCGAAGCAGCGGCGAAAGCGCAGGGACGCAAGGTGCGGGTCGGCCGCTTCCCGTTTCAAGGAAATGGTAAGGCGATTGCGCTAGGGGAACCGGAAGGACTGGTCAAAACCGTGTTCGATGCCGACACCGGCGAGCTGTTGGGCGCGCATATGGTCGGCGCCGAAGTGACCGAGCTGATCCAAGGGTTCGGTATCGCCAAGACCCTGGAAACGACCGAACAGGAGCTCATGCACACCGTGTTTCCCCATCCGACCCTGTCAGAAATGATGCACGAGTCGGTGCTTGACGCTTATGGCCGCGTTATCCACTTTTAGCCCATGACCTCTGCCCCCGCATCAGACCGCGCCGCCGCTGCCGCCCTGCGCCATCCAGAAAAGCGCAACCGGCCGGACAATCCGATCCAGCGCAAACCCGACTGGATCCGCGTCAAGGCACCGACCAGCGCCGCTTACAACGAGACGCGCAAACTGATGCGCGACCTCAACCTGGTGACCGTGTGCGAAGAGGCGGCATGCCCCAACAAAGGCGAGTGCTGGGCCAAGAAGCACGCCACTATGATGATCATGGGCGATACCTGCACGCGCGCCTGCGCATTCTGCAACGTCGCCACCGGCACGCCGAAACCGCTCGATCCGGCCGAGCCCGCCAATGTGGCGTTGTCGGTCGCCACGCTAGCGCTCGAGCACGTGGTGATCACCTCGGT
>JBFKGW010000174.1:0-6038 GCA_041633145.1 Alphaproteobacteria bacterium | reverse complement strand
CTTAGCTAGTACTGCGTCGCTAGACGCTTCGCCTAACAGAAATCAAACAAATCACGGCATTTAAGCGCTCTGCAGCGATGATATCGGGGCGAATATTTGTCCGGCCGGATGGCGAGGGTTGTAATAATTCGCGCAAAAAACAACGAGCAAGTACTTGCGCGGCCCACTTCAGTCCCAATTTAGGCCTGTCACTTTGTGTCGACGGCTGGGTCGGGTTTATCGACTGAGCGCAGCGCAAGAATAGGGATCGCAAGTTGGTAAATCTAAAAGACGTGGCTCACCGCAGACGCCGTTGGATAGCAATAGCTTTGGGCGTTGGCGTTGTCTGTGCAGCCATTCTCATACTCCTTCCCGTCGGCATACGGATAGCCCTCACCGATTGGCTAGAGGGGGACAACGAACGAACGGTCAGTATCGACAACGTTGATTTCAATCCCTTTTCTGGACGCGCACGCATCGAAGGCGTTGTCGTGCAAACGCCCGATAACCGCGACGTCCGCTTAGTGGAGCTATTCGTTGATGTCCGGGTTCTCGGCCTACTGCGCAAGCGCCTTGATATTCAGAGTCTCCAGATTGGCCCCGGTCAGGCAGACCTGGAGGTCCAAGACGGCCGCCTAATCAACGCTGGCGGATTTGTTGTGACCGGTGGTTTGGCAGCGGACGAAGGCGACGACGCCGAAACCGAAGCGGGCGAAAGGGGATGGCAGATTGGCTTGGCCGATATTCAAGTCAGCGATATCGGCTTTGTGGTTCATGTCGATGAGACCGAGCATCTTGTTCGCGTTGCCTCAGCGACGATGTCGAATCTGGCGATGTGGCAGCCAGATGACCCGGCATCCGTATCGATCCTTGCTTCGATGCCGGGTGGCACGCTTAAAATCGACGGGCGAGCAGCGCCCTTCGCGAAAAGCCCGGTTGCCAGTCTTTCGTTGGAACTTTCCGCTATTGAACTGGCGCCGATCGCCAGCTTGCTTCCTCGGAACAGCATCCGCCAACTAAGCGGCATCGTCGGCGGCACTGTTGAGATCGACGCCTCTGTTGGGGGGGAACACGTCGATGCAATGCTCGCGGGCGAACTCGCTCTCGAAAAATTTTCGATCAACCAGGCCGATCAGAGTCTGAGAGCCGAAAAACTGATCTGGAAAGGACAAGTCGACGCGGATTTTCGCGAACTTGCTGCTGACACCCCGGTCTTGGAAGTATCGACCAAAGGCGAAGCTCGTGCGGACCGCTTGGCAGTCCAAACAGGTGATGCGAAAAATCAGGTTAATTTACGCTTGGGCCAAGTTGAGATTAAGGAAACAGAGGCACAACTCGCTTTTGCCGCGGATGAGTCGGTCGGTTTCGATTTTGCCGGTACCGTCGAACTGGCTGATATCGACGGCCAACAAATTGATAACAGAATAAAAAGTCAGAAAATTAGTTGGCGCGGCCGTACCGATGGCACTTTTGGCCCTGACGGCAGAAGCCGCTTAGACTTGGCGGGCAGGCTCGAAACCGCTCAATTGGAAATGCGCAGCGGTTTGGACGATGATCCGCCACAAAATCTGTCGCTGGGAAGCGTTACAGCGGAAGCTATCCAAGCGGACATCGAATGTGACGGTGCAAGCTGTACGATCAATAACGAAACCGCCGTACGTCTAACCGGTCTCGATGTTCAAAACGGCAAGCTAAAAGTCACCAATTCCCTTATCCAATGGAAGGGTCGGACGCGAGCTACCTTTCAAACGGCGGACGGGCTGAGCGTCGGCTTCGATGGCGAAATTGCCAGTGAACAACTTGTGGTGAGTCAGGGCGCCGATGACGCGACGGCGGCGAGTTTTTCATCCGGCAACCTGAAGTTCGATAACGTAAAAACGGAACTAACGCTCAGCGACAGCGGCCTAAAAGCAAGCGTCGATTCTATTATCGAAGCGGCAGATTTAGCCGGCCAGCGTGGCGACGCGCGGTTCTCGAATCAGCGGATGAGCTGGGTTGGCAATCTGACAACTGAACTATCGTTTCCGGGCGCTGTAATCGTTCAAGGTGACGGCAGATTGGCAAGCGGCTTACTGGAATTGGTTCCTGCGCTATCCGACCTGCGCTTCACGCAAGACGAAGCTTCATGGGAGGGGAATTTCACGCTGCGCGCCGACGCCGATGCGCCTCCGTTAATTGAAGCCATGCATGCCGACGCAGCGATGCGCGGTATAAACATCGTTTCGGAAGAACTCGGTCTGAAAATCCTCGAATTCCAAAACCTGCAGATCAAAGGTCTGGCGATGACTGGTGCCGTACTTCAGAGCGAGGCATTGGTCGTGGATCAGCTTAGAGCGCTTTCGCCATTGTCAGCACAAGCCAACCCACAAGAGGCAACTACGACGAAAGTCTTGGAATTGGAGCAACTGACCGTTGAAGGGATCGAAGCCGAATTGCCCCGGCGGCTGAGCGCGCAGCATGTCAATGTGTCCGGCACAACCATTGAATTTGTGCGTCAGGAAGATGGCGAAATCGAGCTGCTCGGCTCCTTATTGCGCTGGGCAGGGCAAATTGCCGGCGAAAAAACCGAACCCACTAGCGAACCGACGACATTCGCCGTAGCTCGTTGGACCGCAAACGACAGCCGCATGATCCTGACTGATCGCAACGTCCGACCACCCGCTCGCTTTGTGATCTTCCCGGTAGATGCCGAACTCAAGGATATCGATAGCGCCGCACCGGAAAAAGAAGTCGAAATTATCTTGAAGGCACAAGTCGGCAAATACGGCGGTGTCGAAGCAAAGGGCACGGTCAAGCCGTTTACCGAACGGCTCAACATGGATATCGACGCCAAGGTGGTTGGCTTTGAACTAACCGCTATATCCAGTTATGCCCGTAAGCATCTCGGCTATGATATTGCGCGCGGTCGCCTCGACGCAGATATCGACGCAGTAATCGTCGACGGCCGTCTGCAAACCGAGAGCAAACTCGTCCTGAGTAAGTTGCTCGTCGAACCGGCCGACCCGCAACAGCTCGATCCATTGAGAAAGCGCCTCGAGGTGCCTCTGGAAACTGGGTTAGCGATGCTCCGTGACCAGAATGACATCATTCGGCTCGATGTTCCGGTGGGTGGAGACATCGCGAGCCCGCAATTTGATTTCGCCGATGCCATCAATCAAGCGATCGGCGGCGCCATGAAAAAGACCATTACGACGACGCTAAAGCTCGCATTTCCCTTGGGAGGAGCGATTTTTACCATCGTTGAGGTTGGCGGTAAGGCCCGGCTTAAGATAAAGCCGGTTACTTACCAGGCAGGTATCGGCGATCTTCCGCCCGAAAGCAGAGTATACCTCGAAGAGATCGAACAGTTACTCAAATCACGGCCAGACGTTCGATTATCGATCTGCGGCGTGGCCACTGAGCGAGACCGATTAGCATTGCAGGAGCAAGCAATTAAAAAGCTCGAGTCTGAATCCCAGCAATCTGTCGAAAATAAAGAACGTGAGAAAAGCGGGGCTTCCGGCCAAATACAGCGCCCTTCCGGTGCCGATAACGCTAAGTTGCCTGAAATCCCAGATGAAAGGCTTTTAGAGCTCGCCCAATCGAGAAGCGAATCCGTCAAAGATCATATGATCGCGCTGTTCGGCATTTCGGAAGACCGGCTGTTCCTATGTGCGCCGAAAATCGGCAAGGACGATAACGCCCAGCCCCGCGTGGAATTGTTAATCTAATTTTCGGTCGATACGCATCGCTGGGCGCCCCTGGGTCCTTTACGGTTCGTCGTCGAACTAACCAGGTGCATCGCAACAGCCAAGCGGCGATCCATTAGCGCAACTCGGCGCCATCCATACCTGGATCAACCGGCTGATTCGCCTGCCTGATTCAGCGCCGTCCAAACACGGGTGGGCGTCGCCGGCAGATCGAACCGGGTAATGCCACGGCTCGCCAGGGCGTCGATGACCGCGTTCATTGCCGAGGGCAGCGAGCCGGCGACGCCTGATTCGCCGGCGCCTTTGGCGCCCAACGGATTGTTGGTGCACGGCACGCTGTGGTGCGCCACCGCCAGCGCCGTCAGGTCGTCCGCCCGTGGCATCGGGTAGTCCATGAACGAGGCGGTCAGCATTTGTCCGTCGTCGTCGTACAGCACCTGTTCGCCGATGACTTGGCCAACGCCCTGGGCGATGCCGCCATGGATCTGGCCGTCGACGATGGTCTCGTGCAGGATGTTGCCCACATCATCGACCGCGGCATAGCCGACCACCGAAACGATCCCGGTATCCGGATCGATCTCCACCTCGCAGATATGGCAGCCGTTGGGAAAGCTCATCTGCGGCGTAGTGAAGGTGTTCACCACATCGAGGCCGCCGGCCAACGCCTCGGGCAGGTCGTTCTCGCGCGCACGGGCGGCGACCTCGAGAATGCCGATCGTCCGGTCGGTGCCGACCACGCGAAAGGTGCCGTCGCTGAACTCGATATCGTCGGTCGAGGCTTCAAAGATATGTCCCGCGATGCCGCGGCCCTTGTCGATCGCCTCGTCACAGGCAAGCACCGCCGAACTGCCGCACATCATCACCGAACGCGAGGCGACGCTGGGCGTGCCGTCGGGCACTTCGTCGCTGTCGCCTTCGATAAGCTTTATCGCGTCGATCGGCACGCCGAGGCGCTCGGCGATTAGCGGTGGGAAAGTGCTGAGGTGGCCCTGGCCCATCGCCTGCGCGCCGAGCCGCAAGGCGACCGTACCGTCGTCCTCGAACCGCAGATCGGTGGATTCTTCGAGAATGCCGCCGGCGACTTCGAGGAAGCAGCAGATGCCGATGCCGCGCAGGCAACCCTCCGCTTCCGACGCGGTGCGCCGGTCGGCAAAGCCCTGCCAGTCAGCGAGCGCCAGCGCCTTGTCCATCACGGTTTCGAATTCGCCGCTGTCGTAGACCGGTCCGTTTGGCGTCGCGTAGGGCATAGCGCCGGCCGGAATGAGATTGCGCCGGCGTAGCTCGACCCGGTCGATGCCGCTCTGCCGGGCGGCTTCGTCGATCAGCCGTTCGATCAGATAAATCGCTTCGGGCCGGCCGGCGCCGCGATAGGGGCCGAGCGGCACCGCGTTGGTGAACACCATCTCGACGCCGATCGAAATCGCCGGAATTGTGTAGACGCTGGAGAGGCAATTCTTGGTGTTCATGGTGGCGAAAATCGCGCCAAAGGTGGAAATGTAGGCGCCCATGCCAACCGCGGTTTTGACCCGCAGGGCGCGGAAATTGCCGTCGCCATCGAGCGCCAGCTCGCCTTCGAGCAGCCCGTCGCGGCCGTGGGTATCGCAAAGAAAGCTCTCGAGGCGGCTGGCGGTCCATTTTACCGGACGGCCGAGCTTGCGCGCGGCATAGAGTAACGCGCCGTAATCGGCGTAGGCCTGCACCTTCATACCGAACCCGCCACCGACGTCGTGGGTGATCACCCGGATATCGGTGCGGGGCACCTGGAACACATGATCGGCGAGCAGCCGGCGCACCACCGCTACGCCTTGAGTACATGCCACCAGCGTGTAGCGGCCGTCCGCCGCGTCCCAGGCGCCGATGGCGGCACGCGGTTCCATCGCGCTCGGTGCGAGGCGGGTGTCGTGAAGCTGAATCCGCGCGACATACGCCGCGTCGGCGATTGCTGTGTCGACCGCTGCCGCATCGCCGTCCGCCCAATCGAGCGCCACATTTCCGGGCGCATCCGGCCAGATCGCCGGCGCCTCGGGCGCCAATGCCCGCGCCACGTCGCTCACCGCCGGCAGGGGATCGAGGTCGAGTTCGACGGCCTCGGCCGCATCGAGCGCTTGCAGAGGTGTCTCGGCGACGACGATGGCGATGCCTTCGCCGATGTAACGCACACGGTCGACCGCTAAAATGGGCATCGGCGGCGCGACCATCGGCGCGCCGTCGCGGCCGGGAATAGACGCGGCGGGCTGTAAACCGCCGAGGCCATCGGCGGCGGCGTCGGCGCCGGTCCGGATGCCGACCACGCCGGGCATGGCCCGCGCCGCGCTGGTGTCGACGGCGCGAATAGCGGCGTGACCAACCGGCGCGCGGACAAATGCGGCG
>JBFKGW010000173.1:0-6052 GCA_041633145.1 Alphaproteobacteria bacterium | reverse complement strand
CTGATCGACGGCCGGCACGGCATCAAAGCCAACGACGAAGAAATGATGGCGATGCTCGACGCCGCTGCGGTCAGCTATCAGGTCGTGCTCACCAAAGTCGACAAACTGTCGGCCGGCGCGCGCGCCGCGCGCATCGACGCCACCGCGAAAGCGCTCAAAAATCATCCCGCCGCCCTGCCGGAGCCAATCGCCACCAGCGCGCGCAATGGCGACGGCATCGAAGCGCTGCGGGCGGACATCGCGACGCTGGCCGCCGATAGCCCCGATACGTTAAAGTCCGCGCCGGATTCAGCCGGTTGAAGAGAAAAGCGCACGATGGCGGATAGACCAGAACAGCCAACGACCGAAATGCTGGCCACCGCCGGCGTGCTTGCCGAAGCGCTGCCGTTCATGCGGCGGCATGCGGGAAAAACGTTTGTCATCAAATATGGCGGCAACGCCATGGGCGACGACAAACTGGCCGCTTCGTTTGCGCGCGATGTGGTGTTGCTGAAGCAAGTCGGCATAAACCCCATTGTCGTGCACGGCGGCGGGCCGCAGATCGGCGCCATGCTGGAACGGCTGAAAATAAAAAGCGAGTTCGTCGACGGATTGCGCGTTACCGACCGCGAAACCGTCGAGATCGTCGAAATGGTGCTGTCCGGCTCGATCAACAAGGCGATTGCCGCTTCGATCAACGCGGCCGGCGGCCGGGCCATCGGCATTTCGGGCAAGGACGGCAACCTGATACATGCGCGCAAAATGCGACGGACGCGGACAGAATCGGATTCCAACATCGAGAAGATTCTCGACCTCGGATTTGTCGGCGAACCAACCGATGTCGATGCGACGCTATTGCAGGATCTTGCCCATTCACATCTGATCCCGGTGATCGCACCGCTGGGCACCGGCAACGATGGCGAAACCTATAATATAAATGCGGATACCGCGGCCGGCGCGATTGCCGGCGCAATCGACGCGGCGCGCTTGCTCATGTTGACCGACGTCGTGGGCGTTCTCGGCAAGGATGGCAAGCTGATCGAGGATATGAGCATCGCGGAAGCGCGCGGCTATATCGAAGACGGCACCATAACCGGCGGCATGATCCCGAAGGTGGAGACTTGCGTCAAAGCGATCGAAGCCGACGTCGAGGCCGCGGTGATTATCGACGGCCGCGCCGAGCACGCGCTGCTTCTGGAGATCTTTACCGAACACGGCATCGGCACCGCCATCTGGCCCGAATGAGCGGAACGAGAGCGCTATTCAACTAGGACGCCATGGCGGTGCCGTACAACGGCGCTGGCGGCACGTCGAATAGGCCTGACAGTGTGCCAAGCAGTTCGGTCGACTTCTCATAGTTCAGGCGTAGGCCGAGGCGTTCGACCATCATGCCCCAAATCTTCACGCCATGGATATTGGCGCTCAAGTTTGCGGCAAGCTTGACGTAGTAGCTTTCGGCGTTCGACAGGAAGTGCTTGAAATCCTGCGGCTGCCCATTCTCGAGGAATTTTTGGTAGCTGCTCTCGTATGTGTCGAGGACATTTTTGATATCCTGGTACGTCGAACGCACCTGTGCACGAAGACAATCGATTGTATGTTCGATGCGCGATTTCTCTTCCGCGTGCAGCTGCGCCCAATTCAACGGCCGCGCAAATTCGTCGTTGCCCAACCATTTAAAGAACTTGACGATATCGGCTTGGGCACTGCCGAATTCGGCTTCGTAGAAGCAGATCCCCTTCCACGCAAAAAATAAGTCTGGCGCGCGGTCGGCCGGAATTTCCAGGCTGGCGACAAAATCTTCGATGCCTTCGATGTCGCGCGCTTCCCAGATCTTGTCGAGGAACAGCGAAACATATTGTTCGATAGCGCTGGTTTCGGCGTTGTCTTTGACGCCGACCAATGCGCGCTCGACGAGTTTCTTGATTTTTTGGCGAATGCGCCGCCGTATTCTCACCCAGTCCTCTTCGCTGATATTCAGATAGTCGGGGTGGATACGGTCGTGCAAACCGAGCTGTTGAGCCTTGCTCTTCATCAGAAATGGATCGAACGTCGGCAGCGAGTAGATCATGTTTAGGATTTCTAGATCCGCTTCATAGTTCGGCTGCTCGTCTTGTTTGTCTGGATTCATTCCGGTCTTCATTTGCAACGCGGTATCGAACCCGGGATCGTCGAATAGGATCGAGTCGCCGCCTTCGCGGATGTTGTCGAGGTTGTAGGGAAAGTAGATCAAGGTCTTCATCGCCGAGACAGGCACTGGACCGTTGAGGTCCCGTTCCATCATTTTAAAGAAAACGGCGTCGTTCAACGTCTTGTTGTGGAACAACTTGCCATTGCCGTCGTCGGTTTCGATGTGCGACCCAATATCATGACAGTTGAACGCGAGCGCGCGCCCGCTACTGATCAACTGCATCAGCTCATTGCGGTCCATCGTCATCTAGATTTCCTACCCTCCAATCAATCCGGATAATCGCATCACGCCATTACGCCGTGGCTAATCCGGAAATAAATTCAAGCTGCCAGCGCATTTCATCGTTCGACAATGGATAGTCGTCCGAACCGGTTGCGCGAAGAACATCGCTCGGCGGAATATTCGCCAAATGCATTTGAACGCGCGTCGCCAGGCGCATCGAAAGATTCGCTTTCCAACACAGCGCCACGATCGCCTTTGCGCTGCGCATTGATATCGCCCGTGAGACTACATCGACCGGCGTTTTGGACATCAACGCGATGCCATAAATAACGAACTCGTGCCCACCGCTGGCGAGCGCACTCGAAATTTCCTGCTCGTTGAGTTGGTTGTCCAAATACATCTGCCGAACGCGTTTCGTCACCACACTTTCCTGCGGTTCATTCGCTGTGTCTTTCGCCGGCGCCGGCGCCTCGCTCGCGCGCGAAGGCGTGCGCTCAGCCGATGCCTCTCGAGTTAAATTCGACACAGCTTCATCGAGCGATCGATCAGGCTCCGTCTGGGTCAACGCTTCGGGACCATCGGTATCGAGACGGCGCAACAAGGCATCTTTGATACTCGAAATCGATTCGTCGTCCAGATCCGTCCGCTCTCGCAGCTGCGCCAGCAGAGGCGCCGCCACGATCTCGGCGATTCGAACCGCCGCTTCGGCATGCAGATTGGGGCGGTGAACGAGCGGTTTATGCCAGGTAGGTTCGCCCGAGGCCTGATCGACAATCCGGTCGAGAGTTTCTTCGCGAATCTGGGCGCTCTCGTTGCCCAGCAGTTCGGCGATCGCTTCGACATCACCATTATGGACGATCGCATCGGCAACATTCTCACCCAACGCGACACGTCGCGCGATTGCACTAAGCGCGCCTTGAACAGGATCGCTGGAGATTACGCTGAGCAGAAATTCGTCATTGAGCACCGGCGAATTTTCCAGCACCGGCTCGGCGACCGATATTTCGCGATCGAGCGCCAAGCGTTCGATGACGTCGACCGGCGCCTTCGCACAATCTTTTAAGGTGTCTGCCAAAATCTCACGGACACGCACTAATTGGTCACGCGCCAATATCTCCAGCGCGTCCATCGTCATGCGATAGACATTGTTTCGCTCTCCACCCGAAATCTCGACTGTGATTTCCGCTAGCTTAGCTGCGACGTCGGTTCGGACTTCCGGTTTATCATCTTTCGCCAGCAATATGTCCGCATGGCGCGGCGCCTTAAAATTGCGCGCGATGTTGCGGCGAACTTCGGTGTCTGGATCGCTCGCCAGATAATAGAGGATCTCCGGACGGATATCGCTGCGCCCCGCGAGTTCGCGGCGCTCGTCCGAACTGCCATCCTGAGCGAGGCGTTTCTGGTCCTTATAGGCCATCGGTCCGGTCTTTAGTTTCTGCGATCCAACATCGGTCATGCCAATTACCCATCCTGGGACCCGTCCAAACGGGTTAACGGCGTTAAATCTTCTGTTTCAGCAACATTCGCACCGGCGGGTACTGCGCCGATCGCAACATCTTCGATCTGCTTGTTATGCGCCTTGACGTCGTACATCGCGCGGTCGGCGCGGGCGACCAGCTGGCGCGTGTCCTCATCGCGATCGGAGTCGAATTCGACGATACCGACCGATGCACCGAGCCGCGGCAGGCCTTCACCGGAAAAGCGAGACAATTCGGCCAGCTCCATGGCGAGCTCTCCGGCACGGCGCTTGGCGACGTCAAATCCGACACCATCGAGCCAAACCACGAATTCATCGCCACCGATGCGCGCCACCAAATCGTAAGTACGGCTGCGCGATGTCAGTATTTTCGCAACTTCGTTGAGGACGTTGTCTCCGCTCTCGTGTCCGTAGTTGTCGTTGATGGCCTTAAAGTTATCCAGATCGACATAAATCAAGGCGCCCGGCGTTTCGTTTCTGCGCGCCCGCGCAATGGCCGTATCGAGCGACTCCTGGAAGGCGCGGCGGTTCATCAAGCCTGTCAGACCGTCGGTGCTCGATAACCTCTCCAGTTCATTCTGATCGGCGATCTGGCGCAGCGCGATGGCTAACTGTCCAGCGACCGCGCCGAGCATCGCTTCATCGTCGCCGCTCCACGCCTTCATACTGTCCGGCCGTGCCAACACGACGGCGCCGTTCGGGACGCCGCGATAGTGGGTGATCGAAGCCATGGTGCGGTAACCGGCAGCGGAACTGCGGAACGGTTCGGTAAGATCGCCCGACGTCGGCAACATCAACTCGATGACTAAATCGCTGGGCCAGTCGTCGTGTGTCGCAGCCAGTTCATACTCGCCGTTTTTCTGACGGCGATAGACCGCTGCGGATGCCGATTCGGCTCGGCCCAGCATCGCCACGGCAGCTTCTAGCATGGCCGCCGGCCGGGCTTGCTCGCGTATCTGATTGACGATATAGGCGACGACCTGTTCGCGCACCTTGGCCTGGGCCAACGCGCTGTCGCGCAACCGTTCTTCGGTGACATCGCGGCACAAACCGCGCGCGCCGCGCCACGTTCCATCGTGGTCGACAACGGGTACGGCTGAGGCAACCAGGCATACCTCTTGGCCATCGCCGCTGCGCATCCAGATTTGCGCGTTGGTCACCGGCGTGCGTGTCGAGAAGGGAAGCTCACTAATATCGACGTCGTTATCGATGACGAACTCGATCGGATGGTGGCCAACCAGATCTTCCGCCGAGAACCCCATGGCGCCGTGCGGCGAGACGAAAACAAAGACACCGTTGGCATCGGTTTCCCAGGCAAAATCGCTCGAGATAACCACTAGGTCGCGATATCGCTGGCGCGATTCAAACAAGGCCTGCCGGACGTTTAGGTTGTAGGTTTCGTCGCGCGCCAAAACCAATGCCTGCTCTGCGCCGATCGGAAGAACGACACATTCGTACCAACTGGTCTTGCCATCTCTGGAAATTTCGATGCGGTCGGAAACGCTGCCGTGTGCTTCGAAAGCAAGGGAAAGCAGCGCCCGTAATGCGCCATCTTCGCCTGCCAATATGGTTGACGCCAATTCCTCGCCAAGCTTGTTCGCCTGGGTCAGCGTGCCGTCGCGCTGAACTTCGATGACCGGTCCTGGCCAAGAGCCAAACATTGCCGCAGGGCCGGTCAACGGCGTCTCGGCTTCTAACGCAAATGCTGGACTATTATCTGCTGCAGCGGTCATCGGATCGGAGTCACCGGGGGAAAATTTCTGTGGTCGGACACGGAAAATTCGAACGATTTTCGTCGGCGGCCGCAGCGAAATTGCCAATCGGCGCAATTTCGTCCTGAGCGAAGCCAATTTCGGTCGCTACACCATCTGCGACGGCTTCTGATGGGGACCGGCTTAACCCCATGATATTATTTCCGTTTCTGTTAATTTCCGCGGGCGAATCCAGACCTGCCACGCACGCGTGGACGGCATCGCATGGTAGGGTTGGCGCAGTTAAAGAAGTATTAGTTTGTATTAGGGTTAATTTCGGGCGAAAACGCGCGTCGACCATGGGATACAAGCGCCTATAAGCGCAAATTCGGCCTGCGCTAAGCCAATCTTGATCGCTGCACCATCGGCGACGGCTTCTGATGGGGACCGGCTTAACCCCATGATTTTATTTCCGTTTCTGTTATTGTCCGCGGG
>JBFKGW010000172.1:0-6053 GCA_041633145.1 Alphaproteobacteria bacterium | reverse complement strand
TGTCGGTCAGGCGCTGGTCGACCATCCCCGCGCCGCCGGCGTCGCCTTTACCGGCTCGACCGAGACCGCGCGCGCGATCAACCAGGCGCTGGCGGCGCGCGACGGGCCGATCGCGCCGTTGATTGCCGAGACCGGCGGGCAGAACGCAATGATCGTCGACGCCACCGCGCTGCCCGAACAGGTGATCGACGACGCCATTACCAGCGGCTTCCGGTCCGCCGGTCAGCGCTGCTCGGCACTGCGGGTGATGTTCGTGCAAGACGATGTCGCCGAACGGACGCTCGAAATGCTGCGCGGCGCCAGCGCCGAACTGGTGCTTGGTGATTCGATGAATTTGTCGACCGATGTCGGCCCGATCATCGACCACGCCGCGCTGGCGACGCTCGTCGCCCATGCGGAGAAGATGGCGACAGTCGGCAAGACGCTGGTCGACCTGCCGCTGACGCCGGCCTGCGAATACGGCTCGTTTCTCGGGCCCAAGGCCTACGAAATCGACTCCCTGGATATTCTTGCGCGCGAGGTGTTCGGCCCGATCGTCCATGTGATCCGCTATGAGGCCGGCCATCTCGACGCCGTTATCGACGCGGTGAACCGCACCGGCTATGGCCTGACGTTGGGCATCCACAGCCGCATCGAAGCGACCCAGCGCTACATCGCGAGCCGGGTGCGCGCCGGCAACGCCTACGTAAACCGCAGTATGATTGGCGCGGTGGTCGGCGTGCAGCCGTTCGGCGGCGAGGGGCTGTCGGGCACCGGGCCCAAGGCCGGCGGGCCGCACTATCTCCACCGCTTCGCCGTGGAGCGCACGCTATCGGTCAACACCACGGCGGCCGGCGGCAACACCACGCTGGTGACGCTGGAAGAATAGGTGGTAGTCAGTGATCGCTGGAAATGCGCCACTGCATGGTGGTGGCGATATGGGTGCAAAAGGCGGCAGGTGGCCGGCGGCGCTTTGAGCGCGAACCCGAGACGGTACGACGGCTTTGCTGGGCCAAGCCGCGTCGTTGCGCCGCCAACAAGTGCCGCAACCGGCTAATTCGAATTCTACTCACCGGCAATTTCATTTGTGATCTCCCATGGCCGCTGACGAATGGTACGTCGGAAGGTATTCTCGTTGGTAGCTATAAATCCAATCAATCGGGGAACGGGGAAGCGATGTCTGACGACATAATCGTTGCCGCCGAGGCGCTGCGCGCCTTGACCTACGAAATCATCCGCCAGGGCGGCAGCGAGGCCGAGGAATGCGCAATCGTGGCCGATCATCTGGTCGGCGCCAATCTTGCGGGCCACGACAGCCATGGCGTCGGCATCGTGCCGACCTATGTCAGAAATCTCGAACGCAATTTGCTGCGGCCCAACACGGCCGTGTCGACAGTGCGCGACGACGGCGCGTTTCTCCAGTTCGACGGCGGCAAGGGGTACGGCCAGCGGGTCGCCGGCGAAGCGATGGCGGCGGCGGTCGCGCGCTGCGGCGAGACCGGTATCGTCGCCCTGACCTTGAAAAATTCGCACCATATCGGCCGGGTCGGCGCCTACGGCGAAATGGCCACCGACGCCGGCCTGATCTCGCTGCACTTCGTCAACGTGACCGATCATTTCGCCATCGTTGCACCGCACCGCGGCGCTGACGCCCGCTTCGGCACCAATCCTGTCTGCATCGCCATGCCGACCGGCAATCCGGCGGAGCCGATCATCCTCGACATGGCGACCAGCAAGGTTGCCATGGGTAAGGTGCGGGTTGCCAACAATGCGGGCAAGCGCCTGCCCGACGGGCTCGTCATCGACGCCGACGGCGTGCCGTCGAACGACCCCGGCGTGATGTTTCGCGAGCCCAAGGGCGCGCTGCTGCCGCTGGCCGAGCACAAGGGCTACGGCTTGGCGCTGATGGCGGAACTGCTGTCAGGCGCCTTATCAGGGGGCGGCACGCTGCAGCCGCTGAACGAACGCCTCGACGGCATCATCAACACGATGACCGCGATCGTGCTCGATCCGGCGCGCCTCGGCGATGTCGGCTGGATCGAGCGCGAGGTCGATGCGATGGCGGCTTACGCCAAAGGCTCACCGCCGGCCGATCCCGATCTGCCGGTGCTGGTGCCCGGCGAACCGGAACGCCTGTCGCGCGCCGCGCGTCAGGCCAACGGCGTTCCGCTGGATCGCGAGACCTTCGATCAATTGCTCGCTGCCGGCGAAACACTCGGCCTCGCGCAGGCCGAGGCGCGGGCTATCGCCGGTGTGGGTTAGGCGACCAACAACTGCCTGTGTTTGGCAAGGTTTCGTTCTTTATGACCCCCAAAGCGGCCACGGATGGCGATGTCTGACTACGGCAGGTTTTGACCCAACTCGGACATGAGCTGGTCTAGATCAGACGATTTTAATTCGCCCGTTTCGCAACTTCGGCTGTCCGATTAAAATATAAAAATGAAGCCGCACGAAATAGCCGAAACGCTGGGCCGTTATCCCACCGCGACGATCTACGAAGCGGCCGGCAAGCGCGGCGATATGGCGCCTGATATCCGCCCCATCGTGCCCGGCGTATCGCTCGCCGGCATCGCCTATACGGTTAGGACATTTCCCAGCGACACCACCGCGGTGATCCGCGCCCTCGACGCCGCGCCGGCCGGCGCGGTGCTGGTGATCGACGCCGGCGGCACCGACCGGGCCGCCGTGTGGGGCGGTACCTCGTCGCTGGTGTGTAGCCTGCGCGGCCTCGTCGGCTGCGTGACCAATGGCTGCGTGCGCGACATCGACGATTTGCGGGAGACCGGAGTGGCCGTTTATGCCGCGGGGATTGCGCCGCGCGGCACGCTGAAAAACCACGAAGGCTGGCGCGATATTCCGGTCTCGGTCGGCGGGGTGACGGTTTCGCCGGGCGATTACGTGATCGGTGATCGCGACGGTGTCGTCGTCGTTCCCGCCGCAGACGGTGAAGCGATGTGCGCGCGCGCCGAAGAGCAACGGCGAAAGGAAGAGGCGCGCGATGAGCGCGTGCGAAACGGCGAATCATTGGCGAGCATTATCGGCCTCGCCCCGCTGGAGTAGGCACGGATGGGAAAAACGATCACCGAAAAAATTCTCTCGCGGGTGACCGACAGCGATGTCTCGGCCGGCGATATCATCTACCCAGAACCGGAACTGCTGACCGTCCACGACTGGTACGTCGTCAACTTCGACAAGGCACTGCAGGACCTCGGCGTCGAACGCCTCTACGATCCCGATAAGCTCCTCATCTGCACCGACCACGAGCCGGTGGCGGTCAGCCCGCAGGCCGCCGAGCGGCAAAAGCAGGTACGCGAGATCGTCAAGAAGTACGGCATCACCCACTTCTACGATACCGGCCGGGGCGGCCACGGCCATGTCTTCCCGGTCGAAATGGGTTATGTGAAACCGGGCATGTTCGTCGAAGCCTACGACGTTCACGTCACCAATTTCGGCGCCGTCGGCGCGCTCGCCATCCCGATGTTGATCGAAATCACCGAGGTGCTGGCCTGCGGCTCGGTGTGGCTGCGCACGCCCGATACGGTGCGCGTTAATCTCACGGGCGCGCTGGCGCCAGGCACCAGCATTCGCGACGTGGCGCAAAAACTGATCTGCGATCTCGGCGCCGCGCGGGTCGATTACGCCGTCGTCGAGTATGGCGGTCCGGCGCTCGCCGCGATCGATATCGCCGGACGTCACACCCTGTGCAACACGCCGATCGATGTCGGCGCCAAATCGGTTCTGGTCGAGCCCGACCAGGCGACCCTCGACTATCTGGCCGGGCGGGTCGACGGTCCGGTCGAGTTGATCGCCAGCGATGCCGACGCCACCTTCCGCGAAGTCGTCGATTACGATCTCGACGTCCTGGAGCCGCAAGTCGCCGTGCCGCCGACGCCCGACTGCGTCGTCGGCATCTCCGAAGTCGCCGGCCGCGCCGTGCAGCACGCCTTTATCGGCTCGTGCGCGGCGGCCAATCTGAGCGACTTGCGGGTGGCGGCGGAGATCTTGAAGGATCACAAGATCCATCCCGACGTCCGCTTCATCATCACGCCGGGCACCCAGGAGATCATGTCGGCAGCCGAAAGCGAAGGTCTGCTGCATCTGTTCGCCGAAGCTGGCGCGATGATCACCCAGCCGGGCTGCGGCCCCTGCGCCGGCGGCCGTATCGGCGGCATGGCCAACGGCGAGACCTCTATCAATACCGGCACGCGCAACGATTACGGCCGCCTGGGGGCTCTAGATGCCGAGATCTATCTGGGCAGCGCAGCGACCGTTGCCGCGTCGGCGGTTACCGGCAAGATCGCTGATCCACGCGATTTCTTGAATTGATCGCTGACTGCGTCGCGGGGGACAATCATGAAGTGGGTTTATCAGGGCAAGTGCTGGAAATTCGGCGACAAGCTCGGCATCGACGGCGACGTCATGCCGCTGCGCTTCGCGCTCGAACGCGAACTCGATCCGGAGGTGCTGAAACCCCATTTGATGGCCGGCGTCGATCCCGACTTTCCCAACAAACTATCGCCGGGTGACATCATCGTCGCCGGCCAGCGGTTCGGCCAAGGCAATCCGCACATTCAGGGCTTTCTCGGCATCATGGGGAACGGGCTTGGGCTGGTCGCCGAATCGATCCCGCGTGGCAGTTTCCGCAACGCCATCAATGCCGGCCTGCCGTTTTTGACCGACTGTGCCGGCGTTACCGACGACGTCGAGACCGGCGACGACCTCGAGGTCAATTTCCAAACCGGCGAGTTCAGGAATCTATCGCGTGACATCACACGTCAGTTTCAGCCGTTGGATGCCCAGCTCCAGGCCATCATCGAGGCCGGCGGTTGGCGCGCCGCGCTGGAGCAACGCATCGCCAGATTGCGTACGGGCGAAACCGCGACGGCATGATCGAACCGCCCCCTGGCAGCGCGGCCATTTCCCTTTGCCTGTTTACGTGAAATAAACAGCGATGGCTGACGTTTCCGGATATCGCATCGGGATCGATGTCGGCGGCACCTTCACTGATGTCGTCCTCATCGACAACGCCAGCGGCGACGTTTCCGTTGCCAAGGTCCTCAACCGACACGAAGACCGCGCCGAGACCGTAATCGAGGGTATTGCGCGGTTGCTTGGCGAGGCCGCTATCGACGCGAGCGAAATCGACTGGATCAGCCACGGCACGACGATTACCACCAACGCGGTGATCGAACGCAAGGGCGCCAAGACGGCGCTGATCACCAACAAGAATTTTCGCGACATTCTGGAGATCGGCCGCTTCGCGCGCCCCGCCGAACTAATCTACCGGGTCCACGAGGACAAGCCGGAGCCCCTGGTGCCGCGTTATCTGCGCCTCGGCGTGACCTGCCGCGTCGACCGCCATGGCGAGGTGGTCACCAACTTGGATGAGCAGGAACTCGACGCGGCGATCGCGACGATCGCCGAAGAAGGCGTCGAAAGCGTCGCCGTCTGTTTCCTGTTTTCGTTCCTCAACCCCGCCCACGAAGAGCGGGTGCGAGAGCGTCTCGGCGCCGCCCTGCCAAACCTCGACATCGTTTTGTCGAGCGAGATTCTGCGTGAATTCCGCGAATTTCCACGAACCGCAACGACCGTGTTTGCGGCTTATGTGGCGCCGGTGTTGCGCACCTATATCTCCGGCCTGGTCGGACGCCTGGCCGACCGCGGCATCACCTGTCCGCTCTACATTTTTCAGTCCAACGGCGGCGTCGCGCAGCCCGACATCGTCATGCGCAATCCTGCGCTGACGCTGCTGTCGGGGCCGGCCGGCGCCGTCGTCGGTGCGGCGCAACTGTGCGGCCAGGCCGGCTACCGCGACCTGATCACCATGGATATCGGCGGCACCTCGCTCGATGTCTGCCTGATTCGCGGCTCGGTGGCGGAAGCGACGACGACCCGCGAGATCGACATGTTTCCCGTCGGCATCCCGATGCTCGATGTGCACACCATCGGTGCCGGCGGCGGCAGCATCGTGCGCGTCGACGATGTCGGCCGGGTGAAGGTCGGGCCCGACAGCATGGGGGCGCGGCCGGGTCCCGCCTGCTATGGCCTCGGCGGCGACCGGGCGACGATCACCG
>JBFKGW010000171.1:0-6084 GCA_041633145.1 Alphaproteobacteria bacterium | reverse complement strand
CCGCGCGCAGGGCCGCGATCTTCGCAGCATCGAGGCCGAGCAGGTCGGCCAGCACCTCGTCGGTATGCTCGCCGAGCAGCGGTGCCGGTTTGGAGATGGTGCCCGCCATGCCGGTCATCTTGATCGGATTGCCCGGCAGCCGCACCTTGCCGACCTCAGGGTGGTCGTACTCGACGATCATGGCGCGTTCGGCGACCGGAGCTTGGCATCGCCAAATTGCAAATCCTCAGCCGTCGAGCGACAGCACGATTTTGCCGAAATGCTCGTTCGCCGCCATCCGGTCGAGCGCCGCGCCGGCGTCTTCCAGCGCGAACACCTTGTCGATCGGCATCACCAGTTTGCCGGCTGCCAGCGCGTCCCACAGATCGGCATCGGCGCGCGCCGCCCGCGTGACCTCGGCAGCCTCTTTGGCCGTGCGGGTGCGGCCGGTGATGCCGATATAGTGGATGCGGCGCAGGGCGTGCAGGTTGAAATCGAACTCGCCGGTGTCCCCGCCGAGCCGGCCGATATTGATGATGCGCCCGTTAATTTTGGTCGCCTTCATATTCTGGTTGGCGGTATAGCCCGACACCATGTCGATGGTCACATCGACGCCGTTGTTGTCGGTCGCTTCGAGGACCTGGTCGACCCAGCTCTCGTCGCGCGAATCGAGCACCATATCGGCGCCGAATTCCGCCAAATGCGCCCGCCGGTCGGCGTTTGTCGAGGTGCCGACCACCAGCTTTGCGCCTTTGGCGCGCGCGATTTGCATGCCCATCAGACCCTGGCCGCTGCTAGCGCCCTGGATGAGGATCGACTGACCGGTGGCGAAGCGCCCGTTGGTGACGATGGCGTCGTGCATCACGCGCAGGGCGCCGCCCAGGCCGGCGGCCTGTTGGTAGGAGACGCCTTCCGAGGGGATCGGCAGCGTGCGGCGCCAGTCGGACAGAGCGTACTCGGCCCAGCCCGCCGCGCCTTGGCACATCACCCGGTCGCCGACGGTGAACCCGTCGGCGCCGCTGCCGAGCTCGACCACCTCGCCGGTGAACTCCGCGCCCATCACCTTCGCCTCGCCGCCGACATGGCCGTAGTTGTGGCCCTGGGTGGTCAGCAGGTCCGACCGGTTGAGCCCGCAGGCGTGCACCTTCACCAGGATTTGGTTGGGTTTGGGACTCGGTTGGTCGATTTCCGATACGTTGATGCCGGCGTCGCCGAGCGTGATCGCTTTCATGGTGTCTCCCCCTGCTGTGCCGCGCCGGGTCTTGGGGCCGCCGGCGCATTTGGTCAAGCGTAGAGCGTTTGACGCGTGCGATCAAAGAGGTGGACCTTCGGCGGCGCCTCTCAAATCTTGTTCTATTTCACCGCCCCTTTTGCCCGCAGCGCCGCGATCTTCACAGCATCGAGACCGAGCAGGTCGGCGAGCACCTGGTCGGTATGCTCGCCGAGCAGCGGCGCTGGCTTCGATATGGTTCCGTCCATGCCGGTCATCTTGATCGGATTGCCTGGCAGGCGCACCTTGCCGACCTCGGGGTGGTCGTATTCGACGATCATGTCGCGCTCGGCGACCGGCGGCTCGGCGAAGACGCCATCGAGATTGTTGACCGGCGCGGCGGGAATATCGCCGGCGCGGAACCGCGCCATCCAGTCGCCGACGGTTCGCTGGGCCAAAATATCTTCGAGGATGGGTATCAAAACGTCGCGGTTGGCGACCCGGTCGGGGTTGGTGGCGAAGCGCGGATCGGTTGCCAGCTCGGGCGCCTCGAGCGCCTCGCACAGGCGCGTCCAGAACACCTCCTGGCGGGTCGCGATGACGAGATAGCCGTCGGCGCATTTGAACGCCTGCCAGGGCACCGAATACATGTGGCCCGAGCCCGGCGGCTCGGCCAGCTCGCCCTTGCTCAGCCACATGGTGCCGAGATAGATCAGCAGGCTCAGCATGCCGTCGAACATCGACAGCTCGATGTAACGGCCCTCGCCGGTGCGCTCGCGGTCGAACAGCGCGGCGAGGATCGCCTTCGACGAAAAAATGCCGCCGCACAGATCGGCGAGCGGAACGCCGGTGCGCACCGGCGGGCCGCCCGGCTCGCCGGTGATCGCCAGATAGCCGGCGATCGATTGGATGATGACGTCGAGCGCCGGGTAGTCCTTGTATTCGCCGGTGGCGCCGAAGCCGGTGATCGAGCACTGGATAATATCCGGCTTGATCGCCTTCAGGGTCGGGTAGTCGATCTTGAGGCGCTCGAGTACGCCGGGACGAAAATTGTCGACCACCACATCGGCGCTCTTCACCAGATCGTAGAACACCTGGCGGCCCTCGTTGGACTTCAGGTTGAGGGCGATGCTGCGCTTGTTGCGGTTCAGCGTCAGGAACAGCGCGCTCAGGCCTTCGTAGGGCGCGACCGAGGGGATGCGGCCGAGGTCGCCGTCGGGGGTCTCGATCTTGATGACATCGGCCCCGAGGTCGGACAGCACCAGACCGCCATAGGTACCGGCGATGATCTGACCGAGCTCGAGAATGCGCACGCCGTCGAGCGGAAAGCCCACGGTCTTAGAGCCCCAGGCTGCGCGCAATGATGTTGCGCTGGATCTCGGACGAGCCAGCGCCGATCACCGCCAGGCGGGCGTCGCGGTAGAAGCGCTGCATGGGGTACTCCATGCAGTAGCCGTAGCCACCGAAGATCTGCAGGCCCATATCCGTCACCGCCTTGTAGGCTTCGCTGGTGTAGAGCTTGAGGATCGCCGCGTCGTGGCGGGTCGGCTCGCCGGCGTCCATCGCCCAGGCGAAGCGGTAGAACAACAGGCGCGATATCTCGAGCATCATCTTCATGTCGGCGAGCTTGTGGCTGATCGCCTGGAATTTGCCGATCGGCCGGCCGAACTGTTCGCGCGTCTTGGCGTAGTCGAGCGCCAGCTCGAACGCCGCCTGCGCCGTGCCGGTGCGCGCCGCCGACAGGCACAGCCGTTCGTACCACAGGCACGCGTCGACCGAGGCCCAGCCATCGTCGACCTCGCCGATCACCATGTCCGCCGGCACCTCAACGTCGTTATAGAAGACCTGCGTGGTGCCGATCGCGCGGTGGCCGAGCGTCTCGATCTTGCGCACCTCAATCCCCGGCAGCGTGGTATCGACATGGAACATGGTGATGCCCTGCTGCTTGCGCTCCTGCTTCGAGGTGCGCGCGACGAGCAGGCAATAGTCGGAGACGTCCATGCCCGAGGTGAAGACCTTCTGGCCGTTGATTACAAAGGTGTCGTTGCCGGACCGCTCGGCGCGGGTGGTCAGCGCGGCGGCGTCGGAACCCGATTCGGGCTCGGTCAGGCCGAAGCAATAGGTCAGCTCGCCCTTGGCGATTTTGGGCAGAAAGCGCTGCTTCTGCGCCTCGGTACCATGCGCCATGATTGCGTAACCGCCATAGGTCATGGTGCGGAACACCCACATGGCGAGCTCTTCCGATTGGCGGCCGATTTCCTCGAGCAGGATCGCCAGATCGACGGCCGAGCCGCCGGCGCCGCCATACTCGGTTGGAATGATCAGACCGAGCCAGCCCTTCTCGGCGATCTTGTCGAAGGCCTCGCGCGGCGGCTGACCTTCGCGGTCGCAGCGTTCCACATAGTCGGGCGGACACGCCGCTTCGAGCAGGCTGCGCGCGTGGTTGCGCAGCTCCTCCTGGTCTTGCGTGAACGAGAAATCCATAGCGGTGTCGGTCTCCCTTTGGGGCGGGTGTGCAGATCGAACTACAGGTTGATCGGCTTGCCTTCTTTACACGATGTATCTGCGGCCATGGTCAGCGCCAGCACGCCGCGTGCATGTTCGGCGCTGGCCAGGCCGACGCCGCCCAGCTGCAGGATCGATCTGACAAAGGAATCGGTTTCCTCTTTCATCGGGCCGAAGAATTCGCCCAAGGCAAAATCGCCCGGCATGGCGGAGCCGAGGAAGGCGACGTTGACCTCGTGCTCCGGCGTATAGGGACACGGAATGGGTTCCGCCGGCGCCAGCACGACGTCGCGATGCGAATCATCGATGTTCAGCGAACCGCCGGTGCCATGCAGGTCGATTTCCATGGTGGCGGTGTAGGCCGGCTAGTGATGCGGCGGCAGCCAGCTTGTCCCCAGCGTCGCCACGCTGCCATCGTCGAAGGTAACGATCATCCACTGGAAATCGTCGCGATTGTACGGCTTGAAGACCTTGCTGGCGGAGCGGGCGTAAACCTCGACCGGTTTTTTCCCTTCCATGTACCAAAGGATTAAATCGACCATATAGGTCAGCGTGTTGATCGATGGCGTGGTGTTCGGCGAGCGCCGGGCGACCGCCTCGCCGACCGCGCGGGTGACGTAGATCTTGCCCAGCGCGGTGACGATATCGCCGAGCTGGCCGGCCGCGACCGACTGCTTGGCGAGCAGATAACGCCGGCGAAAGCGCTGGGTGTAGCCGACGTACACCGGGCAGTCGCTTTGCTTTGCCGTCGCGACGATGTCATCGGCCTCTTCGAGATCGAGCACGAACGGTTTTTCGATCAGCACCGGTTTGCCCAGCTCCGCCGCCAGTTTGGCCGGGCCGTAGTGGGATTCTTCATCGGTCGACACGATGACAGCCTGCACACCATCATCGCGGATGGCCTCTTCATAGTTTTCCGTGACCAGGTCCGCCCGGACCGATTCCGCCAGTTTGCCAAGTTTTTCGGTATTTATGTCGCAGATCGCCAGATGACCGATCTGGGGAATTTGCGCGCACGAATGTGCCCGTAATGTGCCGATACCACCCGCGCCAATCACCGCAACGCCTATGTTTTTCATAACCCTCTCCACCTTGCCGGCGACACCGCTAGCCCTACCACGATGCGGTGAACCGGGCGAGATTAAGGGGCATGCCGCGCGATCGCAACGTGGCGGCTTGCGAGCGCGATAAATCGGCAGCCGATATTTTATCAGCCGACAGCCCCGTTAGCGGAAGACTACCTTCCGTTCGAACGCGAATATCGCGAATCCTAGACTGTCGATGACAACAACACTCGGCTAGTGTCATCATGACCTTGAAGGTTACTTTGCAACAGTGGGCAATAGCGCGATGAGCGAAACCAAGGGCTACGAAGCGATAGCCGTATCGGCGATGTCACCCGCCTGCGGCGCGATCATCGGCGGCGTCGATCTATCCGGTGAGCTGTCCAACCAGCAGTTCGACGAAATCCATTCCGCACTCCTCGACTGCACGGTGATCATCTTTCGCGACCAGGATATCTCGGAAGCTCAGCAGGTCGCCTTCACCCGGCGGTTTGGCGATCTGCAATCCTCGGCCGTCTCCGGTTTTGAGAAAAACGAAGCGCATCCGGAGGTCGACGTGTTGGAGTACGACGCGGACAATCCGCCGCACGTCACCCGCGATTTGTGGCATACCGATTTTGCCGGCATGGAAATGCCCTCCCTGGGCACATCGCTGTATGCCCGCGATATCCCGCCCGGCGGCGGCGATACCATTTGGGTCAACTCCATCGCCGCCTATGAGGCGCTATCCGAGCGGATGAAGGCGCATCTCGATGGCCTGTGGGCCTATCACGACCGCTTCCAGGCCTACGACGAACATGTCCGGCCCGAGCTGTGGGAGCAGGACTACCAAGCGCATCTGCGGGCGAAAAAGGGGGCCTACACGCCGGCACTGCACCCGGTCGTGCGCACCCATCCGGTGACCGGCAAGCGCGGCCTGTTCGTCAATGAATCGATGACCAGTATAGATCGGAAGAGCACACGCCGTCCGGATCGAACCCGAGCTGCGCCAGCTCGAGCACCACATGCTCTAGGCTCCCCGGGCCACGACAAGAAGCTCGGATTTGTCGATTTCGAGCCTGACGATGCTCACCCTTATTCCGGGTTGTCGGGCTTTTCCGGTTACGTTTCGCGCCCTCCGCAAGTTGCCTCGTTGATTTGCGGAACCTAGATTTGCCTACCGAAACGCTGCACGGAACGGTGAAAACAGTTGGACTCGCTCGAAGTCTGCCACAGAGGCGTTGCGCCCTCCGACCGTCGTCCGGCCCTTCGCGGGTCGGCGGCCGCCGGCGCGCCCTGGTTCTTCAACGGGCTGATCGACGGCATGCGCTGCGGCATCCTCGCGGT
>JBFKGW010000170.1:0-6107 GCA_041633145.1 Alphaproteobacteria bacterium | reverse complement strand
TGGCGGCTTCCCTTAGACAGTCCGCTCCCAACTGGTCGATCGCGGTGACGCCCATTTGCGCCAGGTTGCTCGATATCTGCTGGCGCAGAATGTCGATAGTGCGGGTCGCGCCGGCCTCGCCGCCCGCGACCACGCCATAGACCGCGGCGCGGCCGACGAAGACGAACGCCGCGCCCACGCACAGCGCGACGATGATATCGGCGCCTCGACGCACGCCGCTGTCGAGCATCAGGGTGGTGCGCTCGCCGACCGCCGCCTTGATCGCCGGAAAGGCGTCGACGCTGGCCGGCGCGCGGTCGAGCTGGCGGCCGCCATGGTTGGAGACGATGATGCCGTCGGCGCCGAGCTCGACGGCGCGCACGGCGTCGTCGGGATGCAGGATGCCCTTGACGATCAGCGGCCCCTGCCAGAGCCGGCGATAGCTCTCGAGCTCGCGCCAGGTCTGGCCCGACGCCGGGGTCTGGCCGTTGACGAAGTCGAGCAGCGCGTGAACGTCGGCGTCCGGCGGGCCGTAGGGCACCCAATTGCCGAGCGTCGGCGCGCCGCCGTTGCGCAGATACTCATACGTCCAGATCGGGTGCAACAGCGCGTCGATCACGCGCTGCGGTGTGATCTTACGCAAATCGTGCGAATAGCGGTTGCGGATGTTGCGCTCGCGATTGGGGCGGATCGGCACATCGACGGTGAGCACCAGGGCGCCGAGCCCGGCGTCGGCGCTGCGCCGGATCATGTCTTCGGTAATCTTGCCGTCGCGCGCCGCATAGACCTGGTACCAGGTGTGCTCGCGGGCGATCTTCGCGGCCTCTTCGATGGTGTCGTTGCTGGCGCCGGACAGGACAAAGGGCACATTCGCCTTGGCCGCGGCGGCGGCCAGCATCAGGTCGGCGCCGATGCGAAACAGGCCGGCCGCGCCGGTCGGCGCGAACCCGAACGGGCTGGCCCAGGTGCGGCCGAACAAGGTCGTCGACTGGTCGACCTGCGAGACATCGACCAGATAGCGCGGCAACAAACAGTAGCGTTGGAAGGCGGCCTGGTTGCGCGCCAGCGCGGTCTCGGCCTCGACGCCACCCTCGATGAAGTCGAACGCCACCTTAGGCGTCCGCCGCTTGGCGCGGCGGTACAAATCGTCGATGTTGACCGCCCGTTCGACGCCCATTAACGCTACCTGCCGCTGACAAACGGGACGGCTGGCTCAGGCGACGTGGCTGACCAGATCCTCGGCTTCGAGATGGCCGTTGGCGATGAGTTCCTCGCGCGCCCGCTGCTTCCAGTCGGCGCGCATCATGAAGCCGGGCGTTTCGCGGCAATGGTCCTCCGCCCAATCGATCAGCTGCTGGTCGGTCCACGACAGATCGAGCGGCGCGCCGTGCGGCGCCGGCACGTACCACACCGATTCGACCGCTAGCTCGACGATGTTGCCTTCCGGATCGGGGAAATAGATCGAGAAGGAATTGCCGTGGCAGGTATGGCGTAGCTTGCCGACCGCCGGATGCGCCAGCAGGTCGCGTTCCATGCGGCGCAGCTCGTCGAGCGAGAGAATCCGCAGGCTGAGCTGATTGACGCTGGTCGGCGCGTCGAGATCGCGGCCCGACACCAGGATCACCTGATGGTGCTCACCGGGGTCGCGGCTGAGATAGGCATACTCGCGCGCCGGCTCGTCGCCGATCGCCGGCATCATCCCCCGGTCGGTAACCGCATAGCCGAGCACGGCGTCGTAGAACGTCACCATCGCGTCCATGTCGGCGACCTTGAAGCCGCAATGGGCCTGCGCGATCTGCGGCGGCGGCGTGGCGTTTTCTGTTGGCTGCAGCAGAATGCGCTCGGGATCGTTCGGCCGCTCGAAATCAGGGTTGGCGTTACCGGTCTCCGGCCCTTCATCAGTCAACCGGTTTTCGGCGCGGAATTGCGCTTCCCGCTCGGCCCGCCACGTGGCGCGCGACATATAGCCCGGCGTGGCCTGACAGCGCTCTTCGGTGGTGCGGCGAATGTCGTCGTCGGGCGCCGCCAGATCGAGCGGCCACGCCGCCGGCTGCGGCACGTAGTGACCGGTGTCGACCGACGCCGAGCAGCGAATGCCTTCGGGATCGCGGAAATAGAGCGTCCACGTGATGCCGTGATCGATGGCGACGATGTCGCTGACTTCGGCCTCGGCCTCGAGCAGTGCTTTCAGGTCGCGCAGCGCCGCCAGGTCGGGCGCCTTGAAGCCGGTCTCACCGACCGTCGACGCGTTGGCCGACGAGCGGCCGCCGGCCAGCACGAACTGATGATGCTCGCGCGGCCGCCGCGTCATGAACACGATGCGGGTGGTGTCCTTGTTGATCAGCCCATGATCGCTGACACAAAACCCCAGGACCCGGGTATAGAAATCTTCCAGCTTGTCGACGTCATCGCAATTGATGCCGAAATGGCTGAACATCACAGCGGGCGGTATCAGCTCAACCTTGTCCAATGGCGCGGCGGTCATCGTGTTTCTCCCAACGGTATTTTTGTTGTCGCGACCCCGCTCGCCAGCGTTGTTGGAATTTGACCAGCCGGGTCTTCGCCTAACAGTTTAATTGTGCCGCGAAAGATATTCGACAAGCCAGCCCTATTGCCAGACCAATTTTACCGTACCGGGTCGGTGCATCGGTGGCGCGGCGCGGCAGATCGACTAGACTTGCCAGCGAGATACTAACAGGGACGCCATGAGCGCAGACATTTTACTCGGGCTTGGCGGGGTCGGACTGTTCCTGCTGGGCATGGTCGTGCTCACCGAGGGCCTGCGCGACGTGGCCGGCAGCGCGCTGCGCCGCATGCTGTCGCAGTTTACCAAGACGCCTCTGCGCGGCGTCCTCGCCGGCGCGGCGACAACCGCCGTCATCCAGTCGTCGAGCGCCACCACGGTGACCGCCGTCGGTTTCGTCGGCGCCGGCCTACTGACCTTTCCGCAAGGGTTGGGGATCGTGCTCGGCGCCAATATCGGCACCACGGTGACCGGCTGGATCGTCGCCATCGTCGGCTTCAAGTTGCAATTGGGCGTCATCGTGCTGCCGCTGCTGCTGATCGGCGTGCTGCTGCGGCTGTTCAGCCGCACCCGGCTGCGCCATGTCGGCTGGGCGTTGGCCGGTTTCAGCTTGCTGTTTGTCGGCATCGACGCCATGCAGCAGGGATTGGCGCCCTTCGAGGGCGTCGTGACGCCGGACGACTTTCCCGGCAGTTCGCTGCTCGGGCGACTTAAACTGGTGCTGATCGGCGTGTTGATCACGGTCATCACGCAGTCGTCGAGCGCCGGCGTGGCGGCGGCGCTGGTCGCCATGAGCACCGGCGCGATCTCGTTTCCGCAGGCCGCGGCGCTGGTGATCGGCATGAATGTTGGGACGACCTTTACCGCCGCCTTGGCGACTATTGGTGGTTCCTCGGCAACACGCCAAACCGGCTATGCCCATGTGATCTACAATGTCTTGATCGGCATCCTGGCGTTCTTGCTGCTCGTCCCGTTTACCGCGATTGTCGAACCTTGGATCACGAACGGCGGCGTTGGTAACGCGCAAATCGCCCTGGTCGCCTTCCACACGACCTTCAACATCATCGGCGTAAGTTTGGTATTGCCGTTCACCCGCCCCTTCGCGCGCCTCATTTTGCGGCTGGTGCCCGAGACAGGCCCGCCGCTGCTGCGGCGCCTCGATGCGCGCCTGCTGCGCGATCCGGCGAGCGCGGTCGATGCGGCGGCGGCGACGGTGCACGATATATCGGACGTGCTGATCGGCATCTTGACCGACTTTCTCGACCCGCGAAAATCCCGCCATCTCGATACCACCCGGCTTGCCGCGGTGGACGAAGCGCTCGAGGCGACGCGCGGTTATGTCGACCAAATCCGCACCGATCCGGCGGACCGGCACGCCCATTGGCGCCATATGGCGACCATGCACGCGCTCGATCACCTGTTTCGACTCGCCCACCGCTGTTCGCAACAAACCCGGATCGAAGTTCTGGCAACCGAGCATCGGCTGCGTCGTCTTTCCAACGTGCTGCACGGCGCCTTGACCGAATTGCTCGAAGCCAACGACACGGTCGCGGCCGAAGACCGGTTCAACCGGCTGCGCACTCTGCTTCGCCGGCAACGCCACCGCTATCGCAACCGCATGGTCGCCGCCGCCACCGAACAGCGTATCAGCGCCTATACGACGCTGCACCGGCTCGATAGCGTGCGCTGGCTGCACCGGGTCGCCTACCACCTGTGGCGCATTCTGCATCACCTGAACCGCGCCGAAGCGGAGATGCCGGCCGAGCCCGAAAGCGCGGAGCCGGTTCTCGAAGTAGAGGAGGACTAGCGAATGGCGGCTGGCGCGCTAATTAACCGTCGGCACCAGGAAGACCTGACCCGGGTAGATCAGGTCGGGGTCGCCGATCTGTGCGCGGTTGGCCTCGTAGATCAGCGTGTACTGGAAGCCGGTGCCGTAGCGTTCGCGGGCGATCTTCCACAGATAATCGCCCGGCTGGATGATCACGACCCGGCCCGGCGGCAGATCGGTCAGCGGTTCGCCGCGCACGAACGGTATGCGCGCGCGCGCGAGCACCTTGCCATCCGGCCCCACCTGATCGACCCGCAGGGTGTAGGACCCCGGATCGACCTTGCGCTCGGGCGTCAGCGTCCACCGCCCGCGCTCGTCAGCGGTCGCGCGGCCGATCGGCTCGTTGTCGACATAGATCTGCACACTGCTGCCCGGCGGCGCGGTACCCGATAAGGCGACGTCGCCCTCGTCGTCATAGTCGACCGACGCCACCGCGACCTCGGGCGGCACCTCGTCGCCGGCCGCGGGTCCGCTGGTCGGCGTCTGCAACACCTGGGTCGGCGCCTTGCCGTCACGCGCCACCGCGACCGCCAACGCGCCGGCGCCCTGTTCGGGCACCGCCAGCACGACGACTCGGTCCGATTCGACCGGCTCGGCATCCGCGCACTCGGCGATCAGGGTCAGTTGGCGCTCGCCGGCCGCCAAGGGTCCGTCCGGTACCAATACCCAAGCGCCCCGCCGATCGACGCTGGCGGTACCGACCACGGTATCGCCGTCGCGCACGACGATCGTGCAATCGGGCGTTCCCCGGCCGGCAATCACCACGTTGCCGCCTTCGTCGACGCGCACGATGTCGAATTCCGGCACCATCGGCTGCAATGCCGGATCGCCCACCGTTTGCGCGGTTTCGGCCGGCGGCGGTTCGCCGTCCTGCGGCGTGGCCGCCGGCGGCTGTGCCTGGATCGGTGGCGTGTCGGGTGACGGCAGTTGCGAGAACACCACCACGCCAATGATGATCGCGATGACCAGTACCGCGATCCCCGAATAGACGAGCGGCCGGTTCGCTTTGCTTTCCTGTTGGCTTTCTGTCATTGGCGAAACACGGTATTACGCTATGCGAGTCATGGCAATCGGGACTATGTGCCGTTTTGCCGAAACATCGCGGCTAGACGCCAATCGAGTCCGATGCGCCATGCGCAAATCTGGCTTCATTCGTCGCCGAATCATGGCCGATTACTCTGCATTTGCGGCGGTTCGGTCGACTGCAGCCTCATCTCGCCCGAAAACACGCCGCGCGCGCTTTAAAGTTTTCTTCAGGCCAACTTTTCCGTCTGGCTCGCCTGCGTAGACCGCATCCAGGTCGAGATCGGGATTGTGCTCACGCACACGATCCAGCGCCAGTTGCTCAAGGGACGGGTCTCCATAGGTCATCAAGACGTGCAAACCCTCCTGCATACACGATGAACACATGCTGTGGCCGTATTTCATGGCCTGCAATTCCTCCAGGGAGGTGTCCAGAAACGGCGCTAACGTGTAGCGGCTCTGGTCAAACACCGAGCAACACAACATAACGTCGCCGTCGGAATTGATCGCCATTTGTCGTTCGCGCAACCGGCAGTCCCTGACCGGCGCAGCGCGCGAGGCTTCGATTGCCTGACCCAACGGCAGCGCCAGCCGATCGATCAGTTCGCGGTCCTCCTCGGTCAGCTCTACTGCCGCGTCTTGGTGACCAAGAAAAGCGAGGTTCTTTTCCAGGGGCATTAGATAGGCCCAATAGGTTGTGAACTCGAAGCCCAGCGACTTGGCGTATGTGTCGGCGTCCGCATTCAGCTCCGG
>JBFKGW010000169.1:0-6145 GCA_041633145.1 Alphaproteobacteria bacterium | reverse complement strand
CTCGACATTTAGCGTGATGTGGCCGACATTGATTCTCGCCATAAATCCCTCTGATATTTCCGGTAAGCAGCGTTTATCGTGGCGATGATATGCGTTCGCGCCAGCACCGACAATGCGGGCTGACGGCACAACAGTTCCGCTCTCCTATGGTAGGCCTAATACCTTGGTGATGAGCGGCTCATCTAGGTTTGCTCCGGTTCGATGGTCTTGCGAGACCGGGCTGGCAATTCTTCAAATCAAAGCTTTTGATGGCCTTCACAAATGCTGGCGCAAACCCAACATAAGGTATTGGTCAGTGTGGACAGCTTGATTATGGGACTTTCAGCAAAAAAATTTGTATTTGCCGCCGCGCTAGTAGTCGCCGCCGGCGTAGCTGCACATTCCTTGGCTGCCGACGTGCTGCGTACCCCAACAGAAGACGAGATCGAGGCCAACTCTGATGAACCCACAGAGGCGGAGATTCGAGACATCCTGGTCCAAGAATCGATCGACCGCTACACTGGTTCCTGCGCTTGTCCCTACCATCAGAAATGGAACGAACGGCTGTTCGAGTTTCCTAATAGATTTCGCAGCAGATACCCGACGGTGAGATGCGGCGACGACAGCGAGTATGTTCGGCCCGGTGGCCCTACCGTGTTTTGCTTCCCTTTCGACGTCCCGGCGGAAATGGTCGAAGCCTACCGCGAGCACCTGCGATCGACCTTTCTCACCGAACCGACACCCAAGTTTTAACCACTCAGCATTAGTATACAGCGCGGCTCCGTTGCCAAAGGACGCTGTATGACGGCCCCAAAGCCGCCATAATGCCGTGGCATTGACGGTTGAACATCACCACGAGGACGCTTGGCGAGATGGTCAAAACCCGATTAGCGACGGCCTTCAAATGTTCGCTTGCCGGCGCCGGCTTGCTTGCGGCGCTGGCGGGGGCGCCAGCGAGCCAGGCGCAGCAATTCGACATCCCCGAAGGCTTTGTTGTCGTGCCCAACGGCGACCCCGTTATCTCGAAAGACTGGGAGCCGGTGCTGGTCGTGCGGCCGGTCGAAGGGCCGTTTTCGGAACTCAGTTCAATCGCGCTGCGCGCAGTGCGCGGCGATGTGACCAATCCCGACGAATGGTTGGCTGCCCGGTTAACCGCACAACTCGGCGATCCAGTTGCGGTCGAAGAAGTATTTACCAGCCCGGACAGTCCGTTTTCCGATCCGGTATTCGACGCGCTGAAGAAATCGCTGCCCGAGCTGTTTGCCAGTCTGCAAGATCTCGGACGGATTCCGCTAAGCTTCTGCGAAGAGCCGATCACCGGCTACAACGCGACCGGCGAATTTCGCGAGCTCTACTGTAATTACAATTTCGGCCCGATCCGCCAGTTCGTGGTGTTGCGCCTGCAGGATTCCGAAAAAGGTTGGTATTTCACCGAAATCAGGACCATGAACGAACGGCGACTGCGCCATCTGATTGCCATCGCCAATTCTTTCACCGTATCAAACTGACGGGCTTGCTGTTGCGCGCTAACCGGTGCGCCCCGCCAGAGCACGGCGGGTGCGCGGCTTCAATCGCGAGTGTAAGCTTCCTGTCGTGGGTCGGTAGGATCCGTGGAGCGCGATCATGCGGTTTGCAACGCTGTTGAAATTATTCGTCGGCTTGGTGGTTCTCGTCATCGCCGTGACGTTCGTCGCCCTGCTGGTTATCGATCCGAACGAATACAAAGACGAAATTATCGCCGCGGTCGAAGACAGGACAGGCCGCGAATTCGATATCGAAAGCGACATCGACCTGAAGATCGGCTTGACGCCGTCGTTTGCGGTCGGCGGCGTGCGGCTCGGCAATGCCACGTGGGGCAGCCGCCCGGAGATGCTAACGGTCGGGGAATTCGCCGCCGAAGTGGCGCTGGTTCCCCTGATCTTCGGCAATCTGCAAATCAACCGTTTGGTTCTGCGCGATGCAGAGATCTTGATCGAAAGCGACGCTTCCGGCCGCAGCAATCTGGAATTTGCCGGCAAGCCAACCTCCAAAGAAGCGAGCGACCAGGGCGGAGGTCTGCCCGAAATAAACAACGTGCTGATCGAAAACGCCGTCTTCACTTTGCTCGACGGCGCGCAAGCCAGAACCACGAGTTTGAATATCAAGCGCCTGACGGCAACTGCTCAGAGGCTGACGGCGCCGCTCTCGATCGACCTCACCGGCGTTGCGACGCTCGATGGACAAGCGGTCGACATTCGCGCTGAGGGCCAGATCGGTGCCCCGAAATTGCTGCTCGACGGCGGACCGCCCTACCCGGTCGACCTGAGGCTTGCTGGCCTCGGATTGATCGCGATGATCGACGGTGCGATCGCCGACCCGGTGGGCGCTAAGGGATTAGACCTTAAGTTCGAAATTTCCGGGTCCGACTTGCAGGGTCTCGCACCATTGACCGGCGACGCGCTTCCGGCGACGGGCCCGATCGCGTTCGCCGCCACGGTGAAGGGCGACGTCGATAACGCCGCCATCGAAAACATCGCGCTCAAGATCGGCCGATCCGACTTGGCCGGCAGCGCATCGGTCGACATGCGCGCAACCCGCCCGCGACTGGTCGCTTCGCTCAGCGCCGAGCGGATCGACTTTACCGAACTATTTCCCAACAAAGAGAAGGTTCCCGGTGCTGAGCCGCCCGATCCAGCGGCCATGGCCGGCACGGCTCAATCGAATGGCGGCGACAAAGTGTTCCCGTCCGACCCGCTGCCGCTCGACTTGCTGCAATCCTTCGATGCAAAGCTTGATTTCGATGTCGCCAATCTGATTTTTGCAGGCGCCGCGTTGGCCGATACCAACGGCGATTTGGTTTTGGATAATGGCGCGCTGGCGATCAAGCCCCTCAACATCTCCCTCGCCAACAGCGTGATCACAGGCAGTATTGGCGCCGACACACGCAGCGAGCCAGCGTCCATTTCGCTCGAACTGAAGGCGTCAAAACTGGATATCGGCGAGAGCTTGCGCGCGTTCGCCGGTCTCGAAAATTTGCGGGGCAGTGGCGCGGCCGGTGTCTCGTTGCGGGGCGCGGGAAACTCAGTCGCCGAAATCATGGCCGGCCTCAACGGTCACACCCGCTTGCTGATGAATGAGGGCGAAATGAAGAACGAGTTCCTCGGCAACATCAGCGGTTTGACTCAGACGGTTGGCGAGGCCTTCGGCAAACAGGAATGGATCGTCGTCGAGTGCATCGCCAGCGATTTTGAGGTCGTCAATGGGATTGCCAACAGCCGAGTGAACGTCATCAACACCGAGCTCTTGTTGATCACCGCCGAAGGCTCGGTCGACCTCGCTCAGGAGAAACTGAACCTGAAAATCACGCCACGGCCGAAAGGCATCGATTTAAGCCTGGCCGTACCGGTGAGGATTGGCGGCTCGCTGGCGCGTCCCACCTATACGCCCGACACGGTCGGCGCGGGGAAGAAGATTGGCGGCATTGTGGGCGCCGTCGTATTTCCTCCCGCCGCCGTAATCGGACTGGGCAATATGGGCGGTAAAGACAATCCCTGCCTGCAAACCGGTCAGGCAGATAGCGCGTCGCCACAGCAAGAAAGCGAGTCTTCGGCACCGGCCGAACCGGGGCCCGAAGCAGATAAAGGTTTGCTCGAGCGGGCAGGCGAAGGATTAAAAAAGTTGTTCGGCGACTAGCCGGGCGACATGGCGCTGGAGGTTTGCGGCGGCCAGGCCGTAGCTTTGGGCGACCGTCTCGCCCACCTGCAATATTTCAGATCGGTGCGGCGATCCCTAGACCTTGCCGATCCGTGGAACTTCCGGGTTATGCGGGCCGAACGACTTGTCGAGGACTTCCGAGCTGTTTGTCGCCAGCTCGATACATTCCGACAAATACCCCAAAATCTTGATGTTGTTATTCATCACGGCGGTTGCTTCCGGGCGCCGGTCATCCATGATTTTGGCTGCGCGCAGAACGATATCGTTTCTGATCGCCGTCAGAATGTCTTCCAGCTTGTAGCCTTCGGGGTTTTCTTCGGTTACCAGAAAATTAGTCATGGCGATCCCATCGAGCGGTGCTTAGCCTGCCTAAGATATCTGAGCCTGGTGAAGGATTTGTTACCGCCGGAACAGCTCAATTCACGGCACAAAACAGCGGGAAAAGGCCATTGAGTCCCCTTTCGGCGGCGATTGGGCCAATCGGCCGCTAATCGAGGTTAATAGAATATTATCGCCCGAGAATCAGTTAGCACCTTGGGTACCATACGGCCGGAGCGGAAATGATCTGGTGGATCGTCATACCCGCGGTCGCTGTTGCCGCATTAGCCTATGCCTATTGGGCGCACGGCAAACAAAGCCGCCACCTCGCTCGCCTGTTTGCCGCCCGCGCCAAGGCTTACAACGGCGACGTAAAAGCCGGAACCTTCCTCGCCCTGCCGCAGTTCCGTTTCCAACGCGACGGGCGTAAGTACTTCGTCGGCGCCATGGCCAGCGGCGGTCCCAACGTGGCGGGCAGCGCCAGCCGGCCCGGCTTCAGCGGTCCCTTCACCTTCGCCAACCTCGAACTGCCCTTCGATACCGGCCGCGAGGTGCGCATTTTACGGACCGACAAGCTCGATCGCGGGCTCGACGCAATCGTCAGTGCCGCTACTGGCGGGCAGCTTCCGACAACCGGCGATGAGATTTTCGATCTGGCGTTTCGCGTCCAAGCCAGCGATCAGGCGTTCGTACGCCGTGCCCTCGACGAACCGCTGCGCCAGAAATTATTGAATTCGAACCCGCAACAGCTCGAAGTTTCCCTCGCCGGCGCGACGATCAGCGTCCACATCGACGATTACGTCAAATCGGCCGGCGACCTCGACGAGATGATCGACATCGCGACCTTACTGGCCGACAATTGTGACCGCTCATGAAAATCGTCGGCGCGATAATCGTTTTTATTCTGATCTGCGCAATTTCCGCATTGCTGTTTTTGGCGAGTATCCCGGTGGTGGTCCATCAGGTCGCCCCGGAGCTCGAGCAGACCCTGCTCATCCTCGTCGGGCTGCTCGCGCTCGCGGCCATCTGGTGGTTCGTCAGCGGGCGGAATTGGACCTTCGCGGTGATCGGCTGGCTGGTTCTGGCCGTTCCGTTCAGCGCGCATGCGACCTGGCAAGGGAAAACCCTGATTGCCGACCGCAAGGGCGCGAACTTGCCAGGCCAAATGGCGATCGAAAACTTCCGCGAAACGCCGATCTTCTGGGACAGCTTCGACGGGCCGGTCGGCGTGACGATCGAGTTCGACCTGGTTCATCCGCCCGGCCTCGCGGGGATCGTATTCACGCCACAAGTTCGCATGGCGCCGGCCTACGATATCGCCGCCAAAGACCTGGAGAGCTCGCGCACCTTCAGCGGCGGCTATTTCAAAGATTGGCACATCGGCGAGGAGGTCAACGGCCTCGTGCTGCTCAAGCCGGTGCTGTTTCAAGGAATTTATGCCGACAACCCGCCGGACCACGATATCGATTGGTTAGACTCTTCCGGCCGCACCCATCTGGTCTATCGCCTTCATCCCGGAACGGTCGATCAGCTGCCCAGCCGGGACAAAATCTGTCTGGTCAAACCGTCCTTCGGCCTGCCGAACTGCGCACCCGATCAGGGCGTAGAGGCGGGATGCGTCGGTAAAAACACCCGCAAGGTGACCGAAGTGATCTACAACATCGGCACCGATCTGAACGCGCTGTGGGTCGCCAGCGGAGGTACCTTCCGCAACGCCGATTTGAGCGCGCTCATCACCCAGGCGTTGCAAGCGCACAGTTCCCTGCAAGGCGATCCGGCCGCGTGGACCGCCATTCAACGGCGCTTCGAGCCCGCCGGGCTGGCGGCAGCCGGCTATCGGCTTTGCCCGCCCGGCAAAGATTCGCATGGTATCCGCAAGGTTTGCTACTGCCGGTTATGAGCCAATAGCCTTTGCAGTTTGTTCTCTTTATTTCGACTTATGGTAGTTCCGTATGCATCGCCTTCAAATACCAGAACATTAAAAGAACATCGGCGATTATCCGGTGGTTAAACTACGTAAAAACCGAAAGAAAAGGCGCGTCAGATTGCGGCGAAGGTGAACGCGGTATTCTCGTTAATCTAGCACCGACGATCGCTCCAACCGCCTCGGAGGACCACACATGTTCGGCAAGCCCTCTCTGACCACGCGAGATCG
>JBFKGW010000168.1:0-6197 GCA_041633145.1 Alphaproteobacteria bacterium | reverse complement strand
CGCACAATCACGAAATGTGGGCGGTCATCGGCGTCTACACCGGCCGCGAGGACAACATCTTCTGGCGGCGCATCCCCGACGAAACCGGCGAAACCATCGAGGCCGCCGGGGCCAAGTCGCTCGCGGCCAAAGACGCCGAGCCGCTCGGCCGCGATATCATCCATTCGGTGGTCAATCCGGTCGACCGCCTGACCGGCGCCATCCACCTCTACGGCGGCGACTTTTTTGCAACCGAGCGCCTCGAATGGGACCCGGAGACCCACCAAGAGCGGCCGTTCGACGTTGACCGAACCCGCGGCTACTTCGAGCGCTCGAACTTGCTGCTAAACGCCAGTTGATAGCGATCGCCAAGTTGAAGGTGGACACCGTGGCGGATTATCATTGCGCTAACCTGGCCAGCAACCGGTAAGACTGCGTATCCAATGCGGTAAATAAAGCGGCGGAAGCAGTCGCCCGACTGTGGCGCTGTATGTCGCCGACGTCGAAAGTCGGCTAACCTGCCGGCATGGCATCACCGCTACACAACCGGACCTATCGCCATCTGTTCACGGCGCAGGTGGTTGCGCTGGTGGGCACCGGCCTGTCGACGGTGGCGCTGGCGCTGCTGGCGTTTGAGCTGGCCGGCGCCAACGCCGGCATCGTGCTCGGCACCGCGCTGGCGCTCAAAATGGTGGCCTATGTGGGTATCGCGCCGGTGGTCAGCGGCATGGCCCACCGGCTGCCGCGGCGCGGCTTGCTGATCGGGCTCGATGTGGCGCGCGCCGGCTTTGTCGCCTGTCTGCCGTTCGTCACCGAGATTTGGCAGATCTACGTGCTGATCTTCCTGCTCAACGCCTGCTCGGCCGGCTTCACGCCGACCTTCCAGGCGACCATCCCCGATATTTTGCCCGACGAGGCGCAATATACGCGCGCGCTGTCGTTGTCGCGGCTGGCTTACGACATCGAAAACCTGCTGAGCCCGACCTTGGCGGCCGCGGCGCTCGTCGTGTTGAGTTTCGACGCGCTGTTCGCCGCCAACGCGGTGGCGTTTTTGATCTCGGCCCTGTTGGTTTACTCGGTGCTGTTGCCGTCGCCGCAACCCCACGAGCGCGAGCGGGGCATCTGGCACAACACCACCTTCGGCATCCAGGCCTACTTGAAAACGCCGCGGTTGCGCGGCCTGATGGCGTTGTCACTCGCAGTTGCCAGCGCCGGCGCCATGGTGATCGTCAACACCGTGGTCTATGTGCGCGACCGCCTGGGCGGCAGCGAAAGCGACACCGCCGTCGTGCTGGCAGCGGCCGGCGCGGGTTCGATGGTGGTGGCGCTCATGCTGCCGCGTCTGTTGGATCGCCTGCCCGACCGCCCGTTCATGCTCGGCGGCGGGTTTGCCCTGGGCGTCGGCCTGCTGCTCGGTTTGACCGGTCCCGGACTGCTCGCCCTGCTGCCGATCTGGTTCTTGCTCGGCGCCGGAACGTCGCTGATCCAGACGCCGGCGGGCCGCCTGCTGCGACGCTCGGCCCACGAGGGCGACCGGCCGGCCATCTTCGGTGCCCAGTTCGCGCTGTCCCATGCTTGCTGGTTGCTCGCCTATCCGCTCGCAGGTTTGCTGGGCGGCCTGTTCAGCCTGTCGGTCGCGTTCGCGGTATTGGCGGTCGTCGCGCTGGCGTCGACGGCTGCGGCGATCATCCTGTGGCCGGCGCACGATCCCAGCGAAGTGGCGCATGCCCACGAGGCGCTCGAACACGAGCACCTGCACGTCCACGACGAGCACCACCAGCACGAGCACGAAGGCTGGGAGGGACCGGAACCGCACCGCCACCCGCACCGGCACGCGCCGCTCAAACACAAGCACGCTTTCGTGGTCGACCTGCACCATCCGGTTTGGCCGCGCGACTAGCCTTCAAAGGTTCGCTCAGTTACTTGCTAAAGCACTGGCAATACGGGCGTGCGCCGCTTCGTCGAGCTCATAGCGCCAGACCAGACGAATGGCGATGAGCTTGAACAGAACCGGGAAGAAGCCGTAGAGCGCGGCCAACACTAGGATAGACGCCGGGCTGTTTGCGCCGCTGCTGCCGTTGAAACCGGCCAGCGCGAGAATCGGAAAGGCAATGCCGACGCCGACGGCGAGCGGGATTTTGGTTGCCACGCCCCACAGGCCGAAGAACGTTCCGGTGCGCTGCTCGCCGGTCTTGGCGGTGTCAAGATCGACCACGTCGGCCTGCATGGACGGCGGCATCACCAGTTCGGCGCCGAGCGGCGCGCCGGTGAGGACACAAATGACGACGAACCAGACGAGGTCGCCGTCACCGAGCAGGGCAGCCGGCCAGAAGGTGGCCGCCGCGAGCACCATGGCACAGATCCAGGTCTGGCGCTTGCCAATGCGCCGGCTTACCGCGAGCCACAGAGGCAGTGCCACGATCGCGCTGGTGAAATAGATGATAAGCAGCCGCCAAGCCCATTCCGGACGCAGCAAAACGTGCTCCACATAGAGCAGGAACAGTGTGGCGGGTAGGCCGTAAGCGATACCGTTGATGAAATAAGCCGAGATCAGCTGGCGAAACGGCCGATTATCGCGCAGCTGGGCGAACGCCAGGGTCCAACGGCGCGGTCGCTGCAGTTGGCTCGGCGGATCGGGCAGCGACCGGACGGCGATCACCACGGTGAGCGGTACCAGGAACACCAACATCAAGGCGGTGCTGTTCATTGCTGCAGCGCGATCCATGCCGATGCTCGCGGGGATCGCCATCGCACTCACCGTGCCGGCGACAATGGCAACCTCGCGGGCCGCAGCGATTCGGCTGCGCTCATGATGGTGGGACGACAGTTCGGCGGCCCAGGCGGTGTAGGGCAACATGATCATGGTGCCGCCCAGATAGAGCACCAGCGTCGCCGCCAGCAAATAGAGCCAGCCGACCTCGAGCGGCGGGCGGAACAACGCCCAGGCGCCGATCACCAGAATCGGTGCGCCCACCGCCAACCAGGGCCGGCGGCGGCCGAACCGGCTGCGGGTGCGGTCGGATAGGGCGCCGATCACCGGATCGGTCACGACATCCCAAATGCGGGTGAAGAACAGAATGGCGCCGACCGTCGCGAAGCCAAGCCCAAGATCGTCGGCATAGAAGGTGGGAACCGTCACGAAGAGCGGCAGCAGCAGGATGGCGAGCGGCGCGCCGGGGAGACCGTAGGCGATGAGCTGCCCGCGCGACAGAATACCCCCTCCGGCTGCGCGCATGGTCACGAGGCGGACAGGCCGGTCACGGTCGCGCCGCTGCGTCGGCCAGCGCTGTCGCCAGCGAGTTTACGCCCGATCTTTCGGCGAGCCGGTAGGTGACCTGCGAACCGCGCGCGACGAAAGCAATGCCCACCAGGGTATCGGTGTCGTCGTACCAGAGATCAATTTCTAGGTCGCCGTCGATCCGGTAGCGGGTGGCTGATATCGGCCCTTCGGGGCCCGGGACCGATTCGCGACCCAGCTCGGTCACCTCGATATTGAGCAATTCCCCAGTCTGGCTGTTGATCAGGCGCGATTGGGTGATTGTTGAGGTCATCCAATAAGTAGTCGGCAGAGAATCCGGCGGCGCGGTATAGGTCGATGCGGCATTGGATTGGATTTCCAACCCTGCTGGCAGCGCTTTAGCAGCCAGGTTGACCAGGTCGCCGTCGTCGTCGGTTTCGCTTCGCATGCGCACCAGCCGGCCGGCGCGCCAGGCGGTCTCGTTACGGTGGCGATACTCGAACACCGTAAACGGACCGAACTTGACCTCGAGATCGATGCGGATGTCGACTTCAATCGAGTCGTCGGCCAGTTGGTGAAACGCGAACGTATGCGCGCCGATCGAGCGTCCGTCGAGTTCGACGGCGAACTGCAGCGTACCGGCACGAACGCCGTGGTCGGCGAGGCTCGCGGGCGCCAGCAGGAGGCTCGGTAGAATCGTTGCAACGAAATAGGCGAGACAGCGCGGCATGATCATTCCGCCGCCGAACTGTACAGGGCGCCGAGGGAGGTGGCGTCGGCGTCGTCGACTTGCCGGAAGAACAGCGTTACCTGACCGACCTCGAAGCCCCACTTGGTTACGCGCGCGCGGTTGATCAATACGCCGTCTGATTGCAGGAACAGCCAGTCGTCGAACCGCACCCGCAGCGAGCGGTCACCCATCGCGAGATCGACCTGGTAGGTCCAATTTAGAGCGTTACCCGCGACTTTGCCTCGGGCGGTGCCGATGACGTCGTCCGCGGTTCCCTCGTAGGTATTTTCATCGATGCGGCGGATCGTCCACACCCGTCGGTCTTTCTCTCCGTCGGAGAAAGTAAAGTGCTCGTCGAGGGTTAGAGTGTCGCCATCGACGGTGCCGGTAATATCGACGTCGAACTGGCGCCGCAGATTGCCGAAGCGGTCTTCGAAGACGCCCCACGCCCGGGTTTGTCCAAGGAAATAGTCCTCAAGAACAAGTTCCGGCGTGCGACCTGCGAAATCCTCAATCTTCATGGTGCTGCATCCGCTGACGAAAATTAGGCCGAGCGTCAAAAAAATTAGCTGTCGCGGCATAAATCGAACCATCATTAAGCATGTGTCTTGTGGTACGGCCGCATGGCCGGTTTGGATCACGACTAAATGCCTAATAAGGGGCGTCCCCGGTACCCGATTGAGACGATACTTGCTGGCTGCGCCGCTGCTTCCGCGCGCCGCCGGGCGAGTGTTAACCTGCCGTTATGAGACCTTGGCCTGCAGTTTTTGTGTGGCTTGTCGGAGCGATCGGGCTCGCCGCCTGCGCCGCCGAAATCCCGTTGTCGCAAATCGACCCGAGCCCGCAGACGCAGACCGTCCAGATCATCAGCAATGGCTGGCACACGGCGATTGTTGTCGAGCGGGCCGACCTGGTCGCGACCGGCCTGCTGCCCGAAGCCGACGACTTTCCCAACGCGGCTTTCCTCGAGTTCGGCTGGGGCGACCGGGTCTACTATCCGGCCCAGGAGAAAACCCTCGGCATGACCCTCGACGCGGCGCTGACCGGCACGCCGGCGGTGATGCACATGGCCGGCTTGGCCCGCCCGCCGGAACAGACCTACCGCGACATTGAGGTGGTGCCCGTCGCCCTGACCGCAGACGGTTTCCAGCGCCTGATTGGCGCCATCGCCGCCGATTTCGAGCGCCCGGACGGCACGCGCGCGGCACCGGTGTCGCGCGGCCTCTACGCGGACAGTTATTTCTACAACGCGCACGGCTCGTTTCACCTGTTCAACACCTGCAACACCTGGACGGCGCGCGTACTGCGCGCCGGCGGCATGGATCTGACAGCGTCCGGGATCATCATGGCGGATGAAGCGATGGCGCGCGTGCGGGCGGCCAACGATTTGCAGCGCCGATCGGCCGGTGGCGGCTGACAATTCCCTTGTCAGGAGCGCTGCGCCAGCGCATTTTCAGGCAACAAAGAAATCAAACCGGGAAGGAGAGGCCGATGAGTTACGAGGGCATGATTGCCGAGACGGTGCGCGTGCGCGGCACCGAAAACGAGATCATCGACGCCTACGCCGCGCGGCCATTAGGCGCCGGCCCGTTTCCCGGCGTGCTGGTCGTCCACCATATGCCGGGCTGGGACGAATGGAGCCGCGAAGTGGTGCGCAAGATCGCCCACCATGGCTATAACGCGGTGTCGCCCGATCTGCATTTCCGCCAGGGCCCGGGCACGCCGCAGGAAAAGTCGCAGCGGGTGCGCGAGATGGGCGGCCAAATCGATGCCGTGGTACTCGGCGATCTGGCCGGCGGCGAGGCCTATCTGCGCAACCTGCCGACCAGCAACGGCAAGGTCGGCCTGATCGGCTTCTGCTCGGGCGGCCGCGTCGCGTACATGGCGTCGGCGCGCATGCCGACGCTCGAATGCGCCGTCGATTGCTGGGGCGGCAACGTCACCTCGCCGCCGGCGACGCTCAACGAACACCAGCCGGTCGCGCCGATCGACATGACCGCCGAGATCGAAGTGCCGCTGCTCGGCCTGTTCGGCAACGACGATCCCAATCCCGATGTTGCCCAGGTCGATCACATCGAGGCGGCGCTGCAGGAACACGGCAAGAATTACGAATTTCATCGCTACGACGGCGCCGGCCACGCCTTTTTCAACTGGCACAACGAGCGCTACCGGCCCGAGCAGGCGCTCGACGGCTGGCAGAAGGTGTTCGCCTTCTTCGAGGAGCATTTGAGCGCCTGACCTGGTGCGGCT
>JBFKGW010000167.1:0-6197 GCA_041633145.1 Alphaproteobacteria bacterium | reverse complement strand
CCAGGCGTGCTTTTCGAGCTGCGACATGAGCGCCGCCTGCGCGACCTCGGAACCAGAGCGGTGCATCTGCTCGCTTGTAATGCGGAAGTGGAGCAGCAGCGCGCCGCCAAGTAGTACGACGATCGAAACCGTCAGCGTGACCATCGCCAGGGCATAGCGCGCTTGTAGACCCAGCCTCATCTACCGGACTTCTTCTCTCACCAACGGATAAAGCCGGTGCGCTAGGTCGAGCCCGCGGCGGGCGTCTCCCTTGATCTCATCGTACTTGGCCACCCGGTTGTAGCGCTTAAGGACATCCTGGCCCACCGGATCCTCGTGCAACCGCAACAGGACCTGTTTGATGCGCGTTTTCAGTTCGGGTCGCAATCCCGACCGAACAAGGATCGCGGAGCGCATCAGTGGCTCGCTTTCGTGGATAATGATCAAATCTGCCTTTAGCGGCTCCGGTGTGCGGGTAATATTTTCCCAGTCTTGCGTGCTGAACGCACCCGCGTCCGCGACGCCCCTTGCCACCCACGCCGCGATATTGACCTCCCCGGTCGCAAAAGCATAGCTGACGCGACCGGGCGTAGCCTCACCGGTGGGCGGTATTTCGGCCGCTTCGAGGCCGCGGCGCTTCAGGATCGCCATCGGCAGGAGGAAACCGCTGGTCGACCCCCGATCTTCGAAGGCTATTTTCCGGCCGCGCAGGTCGTCAAGTGAGCGGATGCCGCTATCGCGGCGCGCAATGATGACACTACGGTACTCGGAGATCCCCTTCTTCCACTCGCGAAGGAAGAACTCGGCGCCACCTGCCTCAGCGAAATACATGCCCGAGAACACGGTCTCAGAAATGAGGTCAACCGCCTCCTCGCGCAGCAGGCGCACCATTTCTTGGTTGTTCGCTGCCACCAAGGCAGCGCCCGCACGAATGCCAACATCGTGCAGGTTCTCCGCCAGGTGGTTCGCCAGAACCTCGAGCTGCGGAATTTGACTTCTCGGATCCATGGAGACCCGGCCGACAATGATGGTTTGTGCCCGTTCGGCCTTTGCCTTCTCAGTGGCGGACGACGCGCCCATGGCAGGCAACGCAACAGCGGCGCTGGCTATTAGCGCACACAGATATACCGTCAGATGTCTGGCCCGATGGGCAAAACAGTCCATGTGAAGCCTCCCCGCCTCATGCGACCCTGTTTATTTTTTCGAAAAATCTGGCCGCGGTTAATTTCATGCCCGGCGCTGGAAGGTGCGTCAAGGTCTGGAGAGATTGCCAATTTGCGCTGCGATTGATAATTTTTGTGCACTGCAACAATTTTTCTTGACAAACTTAGGGTTAATGCCGATATTAGCGCCATGTTGCACCGCAGCATTTTAACTGTGTAAAGCTAATTTTTCGCGGAACACATTGATATTACAGCATTTAATAATGCTGCGCCGCGACAACGTAATACGGAGATTGAGCCATGACCACCGCAAGAAAAACTGGCACTGCCAAGACCACCGAGACCCTCGAGGCGGCAGCTGCCGGACAGCAAAAGAAAATCGAAGCCGCTGTTAAGGCCGGCGCAGATGCGTTTACGCAAGGTTACGAGCAGGTCTACGCGTCGACCAAGGAACAAATGGATAAGGTCAACGAGTTCGCTTTCAAGAACTACGACGAACTTGCCGATTTCAACAAAGAGACGATCGAGGCGATGATTGCATCGTCCAACGTCGTCGCCAAGGGCGTCGAAGACTTCGGCCAGGAGATCGCCTCCTACGCCCAGAAGGCCGCGGAAAAGAACATCGAGACGGCCAAGAAAATGTTCGCTGTCAAAAACGTTCAGGACGCGATGGATCTGCAGGCCGAGTGGGCGAAAACCGCCTTCGACAGCTTTATGTCTGAAAGCGCTAAGCTGCAGGACATGTCGATGCAGGTCAGCACCAAAGCAGCCGAGCCGCTCAGCAAGCAGGTTAACGCTGCTGTAGAAAAGTTTTCCAAACCGATCACCGCGTAACTTCCTCCCCTCACGCGGGCGATTAGTTACCCGGCCGGAGCAATCCGGCCGGGTTTTTTACTTTTGTTAACCACCTTGGCCTTGCCGGCCAAGCAACTGGGCCTCACATAGGCCTTCACACAGGTTTGCGGATAAAAAGTGCGATTGTGCGTTTGCCCGACGCGGTGCGTTGGCTAGAATAGACTATCTCCAGGTAGACCTTTGTCGCTCGTAATATATAGCTATATCAACCACATGTGGGATCTATCTCAATCGATTCAGCAACCGATTCGCGGTCAAGATGAAGACAATGGCGGCGATGCAATTGGTGGTGGTGGCAAGGGCCAGACCGGCGTCGCGACGAAATCCCGTTCGAAGACTCAAAAGCCGGCGATGTATAAGGTATTGCTGTTAAACGATGATTACACGCCGATGGAGTTCGTGGTCGACGTTCTGGAGCGTTTTTTCGGTAAGGCGAATGAAGAGGCGGTGCGCATCATGCTTCATGTCCACCAAAAGGGTGTCGGCGTATGCGGTATCTACACCTACGAGATCGCGGAGACCAAGGTGACGCAAGTCGTTGACTATGCCCGTAAGAATCAGCACCCTCTTCAGTGTACGTTGGAAAAGGATTAACCATTGCCGGGCACGATCGCATCGCCGCCCGGTCCGTTGAAGCCCCGTCGGCAAAGGTAAGCGCCGCAAATGTTATCGAGTAACCTAGAGCAATCCCTACACCGCGCATTGGCCTTGGCGAATGAGCGCCATCATGAATACGCCACGCTGGAGCACCTGCTGCTGGCGCTGACCGAAGACCAGGATGCGGTCGCGGTGCTGCGCGCCTGCGGGGTGGATATCGATGGCCTACGGCGCGACCTGTCGAATTTTATCGACGAAGAGCTGGCCAGCCTGATTACCAACCGGGCGGAAGAAGCCAAACCGACCGCCGGGTTCCAACGCGTGCTGCAGCGCGCGGCGATCCATGTGCAGTCTTCCGGCCGCGAGGAAGTCACCGGCGCCAACGTGCTTGTCGCGGTGTTCTCCGAACGCGAGAGCAGCGCGGTCTACTACCTGCAACAGCAGGAGATGACCCGCCTCGATGCAGTGAACTACATCTCCCACGGCATCGCCAAGGTGCCCGGCCACGAGGCCGGCGGTTCGGTATCGGGGGTCGACGAAGACGCCGACGGCGAGACCGTGGTCAAAAAGGGCAAGGAGGCGCTCAACGCCTATTGCGTCAATCTCAACGAGAAGGCTCGCGAGGGCGGCATCGATCCGCTGATCGGGCGCGAGCACGAAGTCGAGCGCACGATTCAAATTCTCGCCCGTCGGCAAAAGAACAACCCGCTCTATGTCGGCGAACCGGGCGTCGGTAAAACCGCGATCGCCGAGGGCCTGGCCAAGCGCATCGAGGAGGGTGACGTTCCCGATGTTCTCGCCGATGCGACGATCTACACCCTCGACATGGGCGCGCTGCTGGCTGGCACGCGCTACCGCGGCGATTTCGAGGAACGCCTGAAGGCGGTGATGTCCGAGATCGAATCGATCAACGGCGCAATCCTGTTCATCGACGAAATCCACACGGTGATCGGCGCCGGCGCGACGTCGGGCGGCGCGATGGACGCCTCCAACCTACTCAAACCGGCGCTGGCCGGCGGCAAGCTGCGCTGCATCGGGTCGACGACCTACAAGGAATACCGTAATTATTTCGAGAAGGACCGCGCGCTGACGCGCCGGTTCCAGAAGATCGACGTCAACGAGCCGTCGATCGAAGATGCGGTGAAGATCCTGCGCGGTCTCAAGCCGTACTACGAAGAACATCACGACGTCCGCTATACCGAACAGGCAATCCGCACCGCCGTTGAGCTGTCCGCCCGCTATATCGGCGACCGTAAGCTGCCCGACAGCGCGATCGACGTGATCGACGAAGTGGGCGCGGCGCAAACTCTGGTGCCGGTGTCGAAGCGCAAGAAAACCGTTGGCGTCAAGGACGTCGAAGGGGTGGTCGCCAAGATCGCCCGCATTCCGCCGAAGTCGGTAAGCCGGGACGACCGCACGGCATTGCAGAACCTCGATCGCGACTTGAAGACCATGGTGTTCGGCCAGGATCAGGCGATCGAAGCTCTGTCGAGCGCCATCAAACTGGCGCGCGCCGGCCTGCGCGAGCCCGAGAAACCGATCGGCAGCTACTTGTTCTCAGGGCCCACCGGTGTCGGCAAGACCGAAGTGGCGCGGCAATTGGCGCGCTCGCTGGGCATCGAGCTGACCCGCTTCGACATGTCGGAATACATGGAACGCCATTCGGTCTCGCGGTTGATCGGCGCCCCGCCGGGCTATGTCGGTTTCGACCAGGGCGGCTTGCTGACCGACGCTGTCGACCAGCACCCGCACAGTGTGCTGCTGCTTGACGAAATCGAAAAGGCCCATCCCGACCTGTTCAACATTCTGTTGCAAGTCATGGATCACGGCAAAATCACCGATCACAACGGCAAGACCATAGACTGCCGCAACGTGATCTTGATCATGACCACCAACGCCGGCGCCGCCGATTTGGCAAAGCCGGCGATCGGCTTTGGTAGCACCAAACGCGAAGGCGACGACGAAGAAGCGATCAACCGTATGTTTTCGCCAGAATTCCGTAACCGGCTGGACGCGGTGATCGGCTTTAAGAACCTGACCCCGGCGGTGATGAGCCGGGTGGTCGACAAGTTCATCATGGAGCTGGAAGTCCAGCTCGGCGACCGCGACGTCACCATCGAGCTCGACGAAGAGTCACGCAAGTGGCTGGCCGAACGCGGCTACGACGAAGCGTTCGGCGCGCGTCCGTTGGCACGGGTCATCCAGGAGCATGTCAAGAAACCGCTCGCCGAAGAGCTTCTGTTCGGCAAACTCGCCAAAGGCGGTACCGTGAAGGTGGCGGTCAGTGACGGCGAGCTGACCTTCGATTTGCAAAAAGCCCGGCCGGTGAAGAGCGGTAAGTCCTCCAAGAAGGGCTCCGGCGACGAGTCAGACAAAGCGCCCGTACTCGTCGAAAAATAGCCGGAACTAAAACCTAATCGGCCTGGCGATAAGGCGAGCGCGCGGCGATCGCCTCGATCTCCCATTCGACCTCGCGCTGCTCTTCGCGGCAGAAACTTTCGACCGCGTCACGGAATGACGCGTTGGGAATGAAGTGCCCGCTATAGGTCTCGACCGGTTCGTAGCCGCGCTGCACTTTATGGGGGCCTTGGGTCCCGGCTTCGACGTGGGCCAGCTTGTTGGCGATCGCAAAGTCGATCGCCTGGTAGTAGCAGGTCTCGAAATGCAGGAAGGGATAGTCGCCCCGGCAGCCCCAATTGCGGCCATACAGCGCATTGGTGCCTTGCAGATTGAGCGCGCCGGCGACCGGCCGGTTGTCCAATTCCGCGATCATCAACACGATGCGGTCGGCGAGACGTTCCTGCGCCACTTCGAAGAATTCGCGGGTCAGGTAGGGATAGCCCCATTTGCGATCGTAGGTGTCGACGTAGAAACGATAGAAGGCGTCCCACTGGTCGGGCCGGATTTCGTCGCCGACGAACGGTCGTACGATCAGGCCCTGCTCGGCGATTGCCCGGCGCTCGCGGCGGATAGATTTGCGTTTGCGGCTGGTCAGTTCGGCGAGAAAATCGTCGAAGCTTTCATAGCCCCGGTTGTACCAGTGGAACTGCCGGCCGACGCGCTGAATCCATCCCGCCGCGCCCATCAGGTTCCACTCATGCTGGGTCGCGAACGTTACGTGCACCGACGACAGTTCCATCTTGGCGCAGACGGTCTCTAGCGCGCGCAATAATGTGAGCCGGGCATCGTCGGCGTCGGGCGCATCGCCAGCAAGCAGCCGCGGGCCGGTCACCGGCGAGAAGGGGGCCGACACCTGCATCTTCGGGTAGTAATGTCCGCCGGCGCGTTCCCAGGCGTGCGCCCAGCCATGGTCGAACACGTACTCGCCCTGCGAATGGCTCTTCAGATAGAGCGGCGCGGCGGCGATCATGCGGCCGTTCACATCTTCGACAACCAAATGATGGGGCAACCAGCCGGCGCGGTTGGACGCGCAGCCGGTTTCTTCCAGCGCATTTAAAAATGCGTGGCTGACGAAGGGATTGTCTGGACCGGCCAGCGTGTCCCACGTTTCGGCCGGTATATCGGCTATTTTATCGACGACGCGAGCTGTAACGGCGCCGTTTCCGTCGGGCATCGGCTAGAAACACATCTTGGGTTGCGCCT
>JBFKGW010000166.1:0-6200 GCA_041633145.1 Alphaproteobacteria bacterium | reverse complement strand
GGCGGCTGCTCAGTGTGCTCACTCATGGTCGGTCTCCCTGTTTGCCGCCATTATAGCCGCAACAGACGCGACCTGGACGCCGGTGTAAGATTGATGCCCGATGGAACGCCGCGTGCATTTGATCGAGCACAATGCAAGCGGCGCGAAACTCTGCGCATGAGGTGGCGCCATGGTCGAACACCGCCGCCACAGCCCGCGTAACGGGTGTCCGAAAGCGCTTGCGCTTTTAGCGGGGCTGCTTCTTGTTTTGCCCTTTGTCGCCGCCTTCGACCGGCCGGCGCAGGCGCAGCCGGACCGCTATGGTGAGGCGCGGGCACGCATGGTGCGCATCATCGAAGCCCACGCGATGACATTGCCGCAAGCGGTCGCGCCGGCGGGCATATCGGCGCCGGTCCTCGAGGTGATGAGTTCGACACCGCGGCACCGCTTCGTGCCCAAGCGGCTCGAGCGCGAAGCCTATTCCGACCGGCCGCTGCCAATCGGCTTCGGGCAGACGATTTCGCAGCCGTTCATCGTCGCGCTGATGACCGAGCTGCTGCAGGCCGGCCCGGACTCCACTGTGCTCGAGATCGGCACCGGATCGGGCTACCAGGCCGCGATCGTCGCGCCGCTGGTCAAGACCGTGTGCACCGTCGAGATCATCCCGGGCCTGGCCGAGAGGGCGGGACGGCTTCTTGCCGACCTCGGTTACGACAATATCCAGACCAAGGTCAGCGACGGCTATTTCGGCTGGCAGGAATGCGGCCCCTTCGATGGGATACTGGTCACCGCCGCCGCCGGCCAAGTGCCGCCGCCGCTGGTCGAGCAGCTCAAGCCGGGTGGCCGCATGGTGATCCCGGTGGGCACCGTGTTCGGCCCGCAGTTCCTGACCCTGGTGGAAAAGACGGCAGAGGGACGGGTGACCGCCCGCCAGGTTCTCACCGTACGCTTCGTGCCGCTGACGCGCGGCGGGTCCCAGTGATCGCGCTGGTCGCGCTCGCCGTCATCTCGGCGGCGACGTTGGCCTACGAGGTCTTGCTGGTGCGGCTCTTTGCTATTGTGCAGTGGCACCACTTCGCCTTCATGGCGATCAGCATCGCCTTGCTCGGGTTCGGCGCCAGCGGCACCTTGCTGGCGATTTGGCAGGATCGCGTAAAGTCACGCTTCACCGAAATCTTCGCGGTGAGCGCCGTGTTGTTTGCGTTGACCGCGCCGGCAAGTTTTCTGATCGCCCAGACCCTGCCGTTCAACGCCCTGGCCGTGGTGTGGAGCCCGGTGCAGCTGTTGTTTCTGCCGGCAATGTATCTGCTGCTGGTGGTGCCGTTCTTCTGCGGCGCCACCTGCATCGGCCTCGCCTTTGTCTGCTACGGCGAGCAAATCGGCCGGATCTATGCCTTCAATTTGATCGGCTCGGCGGTCGGCGCGCTCGGCATCGTCGCCGTGCTGTTCGTGCTGCCGCCGCCCGACACGCTGCGCCTGACCGGTGCCTTGGGGTTTCTCGCCGCTGCCCTGGTCGTCCTGAATCGGGCGCTGAATTACTGGCCGGCGCTGTCGGGCGGCGCGGTGGCCCTCGCGGTCGTCGTGATGGTGGCGCTGCCGGACAGTGTGTTCGCCCTGCGCATCTCCGAATTCAAGGGCCTGCCGGGCGCGCTGCAGGTTGCCGGCACCAAGGTGCTGAGCGAGCATTCGGGCCCGCTCGGCCAGCTCGCGGTGGTCGAGAGCCCCAATGTGCCGTTTCGCTACGTGCCCGGGCTGAGCCTGAACACGCCGGCGGCGCCTGCCGCACAGCTCGGGGTCTTCGTCGACGGCGGCTCGCTGACCGCGATCACCCGCTTCGACGGCGAGCGGGAGGCGCTCGCTTACCTCGATTTCACCACCGACGCGCTGGCCTACCATCTGGTCGACCAGCCAACCGTCCTGGTGCTCGGCGCCGGCGGTGGCCGCAACGTATTGCAGGCGCTCTACCATCGTGCGCCGACCATCGATGCGGTTGAGCTCGACCCCAACATGGTGCGCCTGGTCGGCGCGACTTATGCCGACTACGCCGGCGGCATCTACCGCCGGCCCGAGGTTCGGGTGCACGTTGCCGAGGCGCGCAGCTTCGTCACCGCGAGCGAGCAGGTTTGGGATATTATCCAGATTCCTTTGCTCGACGCGTTTGGCGGCGCCGCCGGCGTGAGTGGGCTGAGCGAGACCTATATCTACACGCGCGAGGCCTTCGGGCATTATCTCCGCCATCTGCGCCCGGACGGATGGCTCAGCATCACACGGTGGCTCAAGCTGCCGCCGCGTGACACGCTCAAACTGTTCGCCACCGCGCTCGACGCCCTGGAGAAAGGGGGCGCCACGGCGCCCGCGAACCACCTCATTCTGCTGCGCGGTCTCAACACCGCGACGCTGCTGGTCAAGAAGAACGCGCTGACCGAGTCCGACATCGCGCGGGCTAAGGAGTTTGCGGCGGAACGTTCGTTCGATCTGGCCTACTACCCGGGCATCACCGCCGCGGAGACCAACCGGTTCAACATACTCGAAGATTCCTATTTTTTCGCTGGCGCGCAGGCGTTGGCCGGCGCCGAGCGCGACGCCTTCGTCGAGCGCTATAAATTCGCCATCGCGCCGGCGACCGATGAGCGGCCCTACTTCTTCGATTTCCTGAAATTGAGCACCTTGCCGGAACTGCTGGCGATCCGGCGCGCCGGCGGCGGCAGCCTGTTGGAGCTCGGCAGCGTCATCCTCGTCGGCACCCTGGTTCAGGCGACGATCTTGAGCGCGGTGCTCATACTTGCGCCGTTGTGGGCGCGGCGGCGGGCGATCGCTGGATCGCGCCCGCTGTGGCGCGTCGCCGCTTATTTCGTTGCCCTCGGTCTGGCGTTTCTGTTCGTCGAAATCGCGTTCATCCAGAAATTTACGTTGTTCCTGGGTCATCCTCTGTACGCGGTCGCCGTCGTCTTAACCGCATTTCTGCTGTTCGCCGGTATCGGCAGCGGCCTCTCGTCGCGCTTGGACGAGCGGATAGAAAGGGCGCGGTTTTCCGCGATCCAGCTGTCGGCCGCCGGGATCATCGTGGTTTCGCTGCTCTATATTCTGGTTTTGCCCGGCGTTTTCGACGCCTTTCTACACTTCGGCGAAGCCGCCAAGGTCCTGATTTCGCTGGCGCTGATCGCACCACTGGCCTTTTTCATGGGCATGCCTTTTCCCCTCGGCTTGTCGCGTGTGTGGTCGGCCGCGCCGGGCCTGGTGCCGTGGGCGTGGGGGGTGAATGGCTGCGCGTCGGTGTTGAGCGCCATGTTGGCGACGCTAATCGCCATGCGGTTTGGCTTTTCGCCGGTGGTGCTGGCCGCCGCCGTTCTCTATGCCGGCGCCGCGGCGGTGTTTTACCGGCCGCTGAGCGGCGCGTCCGAATGATCGGGCGAATGAATCGGGGCCAAACGATGTCCTACCAATTGCTGATTCTGGGATCTGTTCCGCGACCCGCGCCACGAAGATCGGGACAAGGCCGATCAGCTGCTCGAATTCGTCGGCCTCTATTCCAAGCGCACGTTGCTGGCTGGCGATCTCTCGTTCGGCCAGCAGAAGCTGCTCGAGTTCGCCATGGCGCTAATGAATGAGCCCAAGCTGCTGCTGCTCGACGAGCCGACCGCCGGCATCAACCCGACCCTGATCAATGGCATCATCGACCGGCTCAAACGAACCAATGCCGAGCTCGGCATCACCTTGTTCGTCATCGAGCACAACATGCGGGTGATCATGAATTTGGCCGAGCATATCTACTGCCTCGCCCACGGCCAGCTGCTCGCCGAGGGACCGCCCGAGGCGATCCAGGACGACCGGCGCGTAATCGACGCCTATCTGGGGGCGCACTGATGTCGGACGCACCATCGCAACCGCGCGTGTTCGACTATGGCACCGGCGGCGTCGATGTCCCGCTGTCGGTCGACGATGTGGCGCGCGAGGCCGAGAAGCTCGCGCTCGAGGGACCGAGCCGCGAAGAGCTGGCGGCACTGGCTGGCGGCGAGCCGTTGCTGACCATCGATGCGCTGGTGGCCGGCTATGGCAAGATGGAAGTGCTGCACAGCTTCGACCTGCAGGTCGCGAAAGGCCAGTCTTTGTGCCTGATCGGACCCAACGGCGCCGGCAAATCGACAGTGCTGCATTCGATCTACGGCTTCACTGATATCCGCAGCGGCACCATCCGCATGGGCGGCACCGACGTTACCCAACTGGGCCCCAACGACAAGCTCAAGTCGGCCGGCATCGCCTACATCCTGCAGGACAACTCGGTGTTCCCCGATATGACGGTCGAGGAGAACCTGTTAATGGGCGGCTATCTGATGGATAGCCCGAAGGACGCTGTGCTGGCGGCCGAGAGGGTGTTCGACCAGTATCCCCGGCTGGCCGAACGGCGCAGCGAGCGCGCTGGCGTGCTGTCCGGCGGCGAGCGGCGGCTGTTGGAAATTTCGCGGGCGCTGATCATGGACCCCGAGTTGCTGCTGGTCGACGAACCGTCGATCGGCCTCGAGCCGCGCTTCATCGAGATGGTGTTCGAACTGCTCGACCAATTGCAGCACCAGGCGGGCAAGACCATCATCATGGTCGAGCAGAACGCTAAAAAAGGGCTCGAATTCGCCGATGTCGGCTATGTGCTGGTGTCCGGCCTGCTGGCGAAGGCAGGACCGGGCAACGATTTACTGGCGGACGAAGACGTCGGCCGGCTGTTCCTCGGCGGATAGGCGCCGCCCCACCCGAAAAGTTTATTCGGTGACGTTGGTTGTCGCCGCGCGCGGGCCGCAGTAGCTTTTCCGCTTCGCCACGCTAGCAAGGAGACGCTCGATGGAGCCGGTTCATGTCGTCGCCCTGATCACCGCAAAACCAGGAATGCGCGACGCGCTGCTGGAGGCGTTCCGCGCCAACGTGCCCAATGTGCTCGCCGAAGACGGCTGTATCGAGTACCAGGCGACGGTCGACAGCGACGGCGTCGGCGGGTTCCAGGCCAGGGTCGGCGACGATACCTTCGTCGTCGTCGAAAAGTGGGCCAGCCTCGACGCGCTGAAGGCCCACGCCGCGGCGCCCCACATGGCCGCCTACGCCGCCCAGGCCAAGGATATGATCGCCGACCGGGTCATCCACGTCCTGTCGCCCACTTGATCGAGCGCAAATGGGCCGCTGCGCCGCTCTTGTATGTTTTGTCGACTTCTCGAAGGAGGACAAAATGGCCAAGAACGAGAAAACCGGTAAGGACGTCGGCACCATCGCGGCGAAAGCGATGCGCGATCCCGGCTCGTTGACGAAGAAAGAGATCCGCAGCCTGGCCGCCTCGGCGCTGACCCAGCGTCCGGACAAACCGAAAGCGCAAAAGAAAACCAAGAAATAAGGCGCGTTCCCCGGCAACGAGTCGAGCAGAGTTCAGCCGAAGCGGTAGTCTGCCTACAGCGGCTCGACGATCCAATCGATGGTGAGGTCGACGCCGGCATCGCGGATCAAATTGCTCACCGGGCAGCGCTGCTCGACGTTCTTTTTCAGCTTTTCGATGCGCTCGGGCGGCTCGTTGGTCTGGATGGTCTTCGCCACCGTGACCTTCTCGAAATAGGGGCGTACGCCCTTCACGCCGGCGGGACCACGGGTGTCGATCTCGGCCTCGCATGTATAGTCGATCGTGCCGTACTCGAATTTGAGGATCCCGGCGACCGAGTGGGTGATCACCGCGTCGCAGCCGAGCAGGCCGCCGAGCACCGTCTCGACCGGCGTCGGGCCCTCGTTGGTGCCGCCGCGTTCAATCGGGTGGTCGATCACCACGTTTGGGGTGTCGCGTACCGAGACGATGGTCTTGTCGCCGCCGTCATTGTGCGCGGTGACGTTGCGGTAGGTAAGCTTGCGCGTATTGGGATCGACGCTGGGTTCGAGAAGTTCGGTATCGGTCATGCTGTCCTCTTTGGGGCTTGGTGCGGCGGCGAGTATCTCGCGGCGGGCGGGCGCGCTCAATAGTAGGCGATGCAGAAGACTTGGGGCTAAATCAAAGATCGGAGCGCGCGTTAAGCCCCTCTCCCATGGGGAGAGGGGCTGGGGTGAGGGGGTAATATTCAGCCGAGTATTCTCCGCTACACGGTAAACCCTCACCCGGCTCGCTATCGCTCGCCACCCTCTCCCTCAGGGAGAGGGTTCATATGCGCGCGTAGCCGAGATCAGCGATCCAGATGGTCGCGCAAAAACTTATCGATGCCTTC
>JBFKGW010000165.1:0-6288 GCA_041633145.1 Alphaproteobacteria bacterium | reverse complement strand
TGTCAGATCGATGTCGAGCAAGTCGAGATTGCCCTTTACCGAGCCCTGCAAACGGCCCGGGCCGACGGTAAATTCGGGCGCAACGCCGAACATTTCGAGAAGGCGGTCGGACTCTGCCGCCTCGACAGCGAGATTGAGATCAGCGGTGGGTGCCGGTGTCGCCACACCTTCGAGCCGCCCCGACGCCTTAACGCGGGCACCGGCGAGACTTTTCACCGATGCGTCGCGCAGGTCGAGGGACCCCGCAGCAAGCGTGCCGTCGATGTTGAGGCCCTGAATACTCTTGCCGCGATAGGTCAGCGCGCCGGCCTTGAGCTGAAGGACGGAGTCGAAGCCGCCAAGGAATGCCAAACCGCCCTGGCCCGGCGGCGTGGCGATCCTGCCGGATCGTGGCTGGCCCGTTGCCGGCGGCGCGGCGCCGGCCGGCGCCGGTGCGCCCGCGACTTCGGGAAGATAAGCGTCGATGTTAAGCTTATCGATTGACAGACCGATGCCGAGGCCGAGGCGCTCGCGTAACGCGACGGCAACGCCGCCGCGGATGCGCGACCCATCGATGCCAAGGTCGATATCGGTGATGTTGAGCTGCTCGGGCACACCGTCCAGTTTGGCGGTGAGTGCGAGCTTGCGCAGGCGATCGAGCGGCACGGCCGAAACATCGGCACCGAGCCAGGTCAGCAACCCCCGCAGATCGTCGGCGTTGGCCTCGCCCTGTCCGCCAAAAGCCGGAAGCCCTTCGCGCGCGGTGACAAATCCGAACAGCGACACATCGGCGCTGCCCGGCAATTGCGCAGTCAGTTGCGAGATCGTCAACTCGCCATCGGCGAGTTGCGCGATCAGCGCCGCCTGGCGGACGACGCCGCCGCGATAGAGGAGCGCATCGATTTTGGTCTCGATCGTCGCGTCGAGCGACGTCGGCAGCGCAAATGCCGCCTCCGGAGCGGCTGCCGTACTGCTGCCGGTCGGGCCGGTCTTTTGGCCGCCGGCAGGTGCGCCGCCGGCGCGGGCGGGCGCACCGCTGGCTTTACGAACGCCGGACTGAAAATCAGCCAATACTTTGTCGAGGTCGAGCTGGCCGACGTTGAGGATCAGATCGATCTCCGGCGTCTCGCCGAGCGCCGCGTTAGCGGCGCCCGTGGCATTTATGCCGGCAACTGCGAGCGACAAGTTATTCAGCGCGACGGCGCCGGTGTCGGCTTCTAAATCACCTTTGATCGCTAATGGCGACGCCGCCAACCCGCCCGGCAGGGCTTCGCCGGATACAGCCGCGACTAAGTTCGCAAGATTGTCTGTTTTACCTTCGAGTTCGCCAGCGACCCGCGGTTGATTGGGAAAACCGGACAGCAAGCCGGAAAACGAAAGTTCGGACTCTCCAACGCCGCCACTAACACTAACCGGGATCGCCTGCTCGAACTCCAATTCGCCGATCGCCGCATTCACACGCGCCGCCATGCCGCGCACGACAAGATCGCCCTCGGCGCGAAACGGTCCTAACAGCGAGGCCGCCCCGAAGGACGCGTTGATACCATCGATGCGTTCGGTGATGGCGGGATTGCGAAAAACGACCGTGCCGTCGCGCACCACCAAATCGTTGAGCTGGATCGATGCCGCCCGACCGCTCGATGCAATTGCACCGCCGCCGTCGCCGGTGTCCGCCGCCGCCGTCTCCGACGGCGCAAACGTCCAGTTGTCGGTGCCGTCGGCCAGTTGCTCCAGTTCGAGCACCGGTTCGACGAGCACCACGCGCTCGATCTCGACGGTGCCGGTGATCAACGGTCCCAACGCAACCACGATCTGGGCCGCGCCGAGTTGCAACATGTCAGCCGCCTGCGCGCCTTCGATATTCGAAACGCGCACACCGGAAACCGTCACGCCCGGCGCCGGCAGCAGGGTGAACGAAAGATCGCCGTCGATGATCAATTCGCGGCCGGTCGCCGCGCGAACTTGTTCGGAGATTTCCGCTTTCAGCGAATCGGCGGGAATAAACCGCGGTCCAAAAAACGCCGCCGCGACCAAAGCGAGCAGCAAAACGACGATGCCGATGAGGATCTTGCGCACTAACCGTCCTTTCCCAAAACGTGCCTGGCCCGGCAAGGCATGCGCAAACCCGCGAGCGCTCTCGTTTGGTAAGCTAGAGGATGCACGGTGCCAGATCAAACCGATCCGCCAGCCGCAAAGGCCCGTTCCTCACAATTCCGCGTGACCGTATTCCAACGCTTGGACCGACCGGCATTTCGTGGCAGCCTATACAAATGTCGGTCGCGCGCCCGCATGAACAAATTTGCCGGATTTCCGGGATTCCGGGGCTGCTGATTTGGTTTTTCATAGCGCTCGCAAGCCCGGCTCTTGCCCAAGACCGGCAACCGGAAGACGGCACCGGCCGTCAGCCCCACAAGCTGGCGAAGGCCGAACGGCACATGATCGCCGCCGCAGACCCGCGGGCGGTCGCTGCCGGCCTGGAGATTTTACGCGCCGGCGGCACCGCCGCAGATGCTGCCGTTACCGTGCAACTGGTGCTCAACCTGGTGGAACCGCAGAGCTCGGGCATCGGCGGCGGCGCCTTTTTGCTCCACTTTGACCGCGCAACCAAGGAATTGATCGCCTATGACGGGCGCGAAACCGCGCCGGCTGCCGCCACGGAAAAACTGTTCCTCAAATCCGAGGCCACGCCGATGAAGTTCTTCGAGGCTGTCGTCGGCGGCCGCTCGGTCGGCACCCCTGGGACGGTGGCGCTGCTGTCGACGGTGCACGAACGCCACGGACGCCTGCCCTGGAAGCGCTTGTTCGAACCGGCGATCGCGCTCGCGGAAAATGGCTTCGCCGTCACGCCGCGCCTGCGGGATTCGTTGCGCGGCGAGCGCGGCGAACGCTTGCGCACCTTCGCGCCGGCCAAAGCATATTTCTTTTCGCACGGCCGTGGATTGTGGGCTGGCGAAGTTGTCACCAACCAACCCTTCGCCGAAACCCTGCGCGCAATCGCTGCCAACGGGCCTGCCGCGTTTTATGCCGGCAATATCGCCCGCGACATCGTCGCGGCCGTTCAGGGTACGACTAGCAATCCGGGACTTCTGGCCGAAGCCGATCTGGCGGCCTATCGGGTGATCCAAAGAGAGCCGGTGTGCCATCGCTATCGCGTACACCGGGTCTGCGGCATGGGACCGCCGAGCTCCGGGGCGCTGACCGTCGGGCAGATCCTCGGCATCCTCGAGCATTTCGATATGCCGAGCCTCGGCCCCGACCGATCCGATAGCTGGCACCTGATCGCCGAAGCCAGCAAGCTCGCGTTCGCCGACCGCGCCCGCTACATGGCCGATGCCGACTTCGTGCCGGTGCCGGTCGAAGGCCTGCTCGATCCGGCCTATTTAACGTTGCGGGCGCAAATGATCAGCCTCGATGAAACGCTGGTCACGCCGGTGGCCGCCGGCAATCCCCCCTGGCGCGAGGATCCCCGGTTTGCGCCCGACAACAACGAAAGCCGGCCGGGCACCAGCCACATCTCGATCATCGACGGCGACGGCAATGCGGTGTCGATGACGACGACCATCGAAGGCGCGTTTGGCTCGCAGCTGATGGTGCGCGGGTTCATGCTCAATAACGAGTTGACCGATTTTTCCTTCCTGCCCGAGCACGCGGGCCGGCCGATTGCCAACCGGGTCGAGCCAGGCAAGCGCCCGCGCAGTTCGATGGCGCCGACCATGGTGTTCGATCTCGACGGTAATCTCGAACTTATCATCGGCTCGCCCGGCGGCAGCCGGATCATCGGCTATGTCGCCAAGACCCTGGTTGCGATGCTTGACTGGGGCCTCGACATTCAGGCGGCGATCGACCTGCCGCACATTGTCAATCGCAACGGCGCCACCGATCTCGAAGCCCGTACTTCGGCGGTCCTCCACCAGCCCGCGTTGACCGTGCGCGGTCATGAAACCCGCCGGCGCGATCTGAACAGCGGCCTGCACGGCATTATGGTGACCGAGGACGGTCTGTTCGGCGGCGCCGATCCGCGCCGCGAAGGGGTTGCGCGGGGCGATTAAACAGACGCCTGCGCTCCGCTCACGCAACCGCAGTCAGAACATGCGCTTGAATTTTTGCGCTGATTGGTCCTTCACCGTAGTGCTTGGCGATGGCCTCGGTCGCACGGTCGGTCACTTGGTCCAGCAGGCTGCTGTCGCGCGCCTCTATCTCATTGCGCAACGGGGTACCCTCGGTGTAGGCGCGGGCGGCATGGCGCGCGGTCGGCGCCGGACTGGTCTCGGTCACGGTTTCGGCGGTAATGGCGGTAAAGCCGGCCGCGGACAAGTCAGCCTCGATCGTTGCCACCTCATGATAGCCGTGCGGCGTGCGGGCCATAAATAGCGGCGGGTTGTCGGGAAAAATATCGGCCGCCGTCCGGGTCACGATATCCGCAAACTCGTTCACACCAATATGGTCCCAAGCGTTGAAAATAAATCGGCCGCCCGGTTTCAAAACGCGGCGCGCTTCCTTGTAGCCAGCAACCGGATCCGGAAAAAACATCACGCCGAATTGGCAAACCACAACATCAAAAGAAGCGTCATCGAATGGCAGATTGAGCGCATCGGCTTGTTGCCAGGTGATCCGATCGTCTTGTCCTTGCCGACTTGTCGCATGATCGAGCATCGGTTGGTTGAGGTCGGTGACAACGTATTGGCAGGTGGGCCCAAGCCGCGCCGCGAGCGCGCGCGTCACCACACCACTGCCCGCTGCCGTTTCCAAAACATTTTGTGGCGAAAGGGCAGCCACCCGATCCGCAAGGTCGTCCGCATAGGTCGCGAAAATCATCGGCACCAGATAGGTGTCGTAAAGCTCGGGAATTGACCCGGTAAATACTTTGTCGTTCTCGCTCATTTTGGGCTCGCAAATCAGATAATCGCGGGATGAATTTCCTAGCGGTCGATTTGAGTATACACCGCGACTGCACGATCAAGTGCGGCCGCGACCGAGCCGCGGCAATACGGTGATCGACGCGAAACCCAATAGCGCCGCAGCGGTCACCAGGATCACCATGGGCACTGGCGTGCCGTCCTGAACGACGCCGGCGAGTTGAGCGAACACCGCGCCGATGGTCATCTGCACGAAGCTCACCAGGCCCGACGCCGAGCCGGCGATGCGCGGATTGACACTCACCGCCGCGGCCTGGGCGTTCGGCATGATCAGCCCGTTGGCAAAGGCCATACCAGCGCCGGGCAGAAAGATCGCCCACACCGTCCACTCGCCGGCAACGACCAAGGCGACCATCACCGCGCCGAAGGCAACCGCCAGGCCGCTGCCCAGCAAAATCATGCGATCGACGCCAATCCGCCCGGCGATGCGCGCGGTCAGAAAGGTACCGGCCATGAAGCCGCCCGACATCAGCATCAGCCATACGCCCAATTCGGTCGGCGGCCGCTCCAAGACCCGGACAACGACGAACGGCGCCGCGCCGATAAACGCCATGAACATGCCCAAACCGAAGCTCAACTGGCCGACATATCCCAGAAAATCGGGTACGCGCAGCAGCGAGACGAAACTGCGGATCATGCCGATAACCGACTGGTCGCGGATCGGCTGCACCAAGGTCTCGGGGACCCGCGGATAGGCCAGCGCCAGGGCGGCCAAGCCAGCGATGCCGGTGAAAACAAATATCGAGCGCCAGCCCGTCCAGTCGTTCAGCACGCCGCCGATCAACGGCGCTACCATCGGCGCCAGCACCAGCGCGGTCACCATATAGGCAAGCATTTTGGCCGCGGTCTCACGGTCGTAGAGATCGCGGATGATCGCCCGGCTGAGCACCATGCCGGCGGCGCCGCCGACCGCCTGGACGACGCGGCCGACAATCAAGATCCCGATCGACGGCGCGACGGCGCAGACGATGCTACCGAACAAAAAGATCGCCAGCCCGACCAGCATCACCGGGCGGCGGCCGAAGCGATCCGACGCCGGACCGTAGAACAGCGTCGAAAACGCGATCGCCGCCAGCGAGACCGACAGGACCAGCTGCGCCTGCGCCGCCGACACCGTGAAGGCGTCCTGGATCGCCGGCAGGGCGGGCAGAAAAATCTGCCTCGCCATCGGCCCCAGCGCGGTGATCGCAGCGAGGACGAGAATGAGCAGTCGGGAGGTTGCGGGAGCGGGCACACGCGATCCTGTATGAGGGCATCAACGAACGTCGGCAACGCAATGCGCGCACCACCGCCTAGATATCACTCGCGCTGGCGACGCAGAAGCGACAGTTGCGCAACCGTCTTATGCTCGCATCGCGGACGGCCCCGGCTAGGTGGCCAGCGCCTCGGCGCG
>JBFKGW010000164.1:0-6299 GCA_041633145.1 Alphaproteobacteria bacterium | reverse complement strand
GGTCGGGAAGTCCGGACCCGGCATCAAATCGACCAGCTTGCCGATCGTCGCCTTGGGCGTTTTCAGCAGGTGCAGGGCCGCGTCGCAGATCTCTCCCACATTATGGGGCGGGATGCTCGAGGCCATACCGACGGCGATGCCAGTCGCGCCATTGGCCAACAGGTTGGGGAAATTGGCCGGCAGGACCACCGGCTCTTTGTCGTCACCGCTATAGGTGTCGCGGAAATCGACCGCGTCCTCGTCGATGCCTTCGAGCAGCGCAACCGCGATGTCGGTCAGGCGCGCCTCGGTGTAGCGCATGGCGGCAGCGTTATCGCCGTCGATATTGCCGAAATTGCCCTGTCCGTCGACCAGCGGGTAGCGCACGGCGAACTCCTGCGCCAGGCGCACCAGCGCATCGTAGATCGCCTGATCGCCATGGGGATGGAACTTACCCATGACGTCGCCGACCACCCGGGCGCATTTCTTGAACCCCTGTTCGGGGTCGAGGCGCAACTGGCGCATTGCGAACAGCAACCGCCGGTGCACCGGTTTTAAGCCGTCGCGCACATCGGGCAGCGAGCGCGCCATGATCGTCGAGACGGCGTAACTCAGATAACGTTCGCTCAGCGCATCCTTGAACGGTTCTTCGCGGACAACGCCAACGGATCCGGTACTTGCCATGACACTCCTCTACGAGCGCAGCCTGTTGTGGTGGCGGCTGCTTTGGCTCGTCGGCTTGATAACTACTTTGATTCGGCCCTGCCCTCCAGCAAATCCGCCAGCCGGTCGCGGGCGCTCGGCAACGGCCGGTTTAACGGGTCGAACACGTGACGGGCGAGGAAATAAGCGGTTAGGCGTAGCCCATCGCGAATGTCGGATTGGCTCACGGTGATCTCGGCGCCCTCAGTCGGCGCCAAGAACGCCGGCAGGCGCAGCAGTTTATCTTCGTAGGGCGCGCCCGCCGCACGCGACACCGCGCGGCCCGTCCGAGGCGACACGAACACCAGATCATCGGTTTGGCCGGTCGCCGCACACGTCGATAAATCCAAGCCAAAGCCGATTTCACTCAGCAGGCCCAGTTCCCAGCGGATATAAACCGCCGGCCAAATCTCGTCGCTGGTCTCCGCCAAGCTATTGAGCAACGCTTCGGTGGCGAGAAACAACGCCGGGTGGGGTTCGCGTTCCGGCAAGGCGATTTCAGCCACCGAGCAGGCGGCGGCGAGCGCCGCCAGCCGCGCCGGATCGTCCATCAAGGCTGCTGCGTAGGGACGCTCGACTTCGATCGTGAGGCGGCCGAGATGTTCCGGCAAGCGTCCCCGCCAGGTCGCCTGCACCCGGTTGCCCGGCTCGACCAGCGCCCGCTTGGACGCCGAGCCGCCGCCATGCACCAAGCCGGCGTGGCGGCCGTGCTCGCGGGTCAGCAGTTGCGCCACGGCAGCGCCTTCGCCGTGGCGGCGGGCAGCCAGTACAAATGCTTCGTCGGTCCATTCCATGGTGTTCGTTCGGCCGGCGTCTCAATCAGGCGTCGTAGCGCAGGCCCCATTCGCGGTAGCGGCCGGGGTCGTTAACCCAGTTTTCGCGGACTTTCACGTGAATGAACAAATGAACCGGCCGCTCCAGTAGTTCGCCAAGCTCCTGCTGCGCCTCGCTGCGAATGCGTTTGATCGTCTGTCCGCCCTTACCCAACACGATGCCTTTTTGCGTGTCCCGCTCGACATAGATCACCTGGGCAACGCGGACGCTGCCATCCTTGAATTCCTGCCAGTCTTCAGTATCGACGGCGAGCGCATAGGGCAGCTCTTGATGCAGGTAGAGATAGGCTTTCTCCCGGGTCACCTCGGCGGCCAATAGGCGTTGCGGCAAGTCGGACAATTGGTCTTCAGGAAACAGCCACGGGCCCGATGGCATTTTCGACGCCAGATAGGCCTGTAAATCGTCGACCCCGTCGCCGTTGAGGGCGGAGATCATGAAAATCTCGTCGAACCGGCCATCGGCGTTCAACTGTTCGGCCAACGCCAACAAGCTCTCCCGCTTCACCGTATCGATCTTGTTGAGGGCCAGCACCGCCGGCCGGTCGGTCTCGGCCAGGCCATCGACAATGTGCGTGACCTCATCGGTTACGCCGCGGCGGGCATCGACCACCAGGACGACGATGTCGGCATCGGCCGCGCCCATCCAGGCGGCGTCCACCATGGCCCGCTCGAGCCGCCGGTGCGGCGTGAAAATGCCCGGGGTGTCGACATAGATCAGTTGCGTTTCGTCGACGATGGCGATGCCGCGAATGCGGCTACGCGTGGTCTGCACCTTATGGGTGACGATAGAAACCTTGGCGCCGACGAACTGGTTGACCAGGGTCGATTTGCCGGCGTTCGGCACGCCAATCACCGCTACCACGCCGCACCGGGTCGCCTCAGTCGTCATTTTCCGCTTCCAGGCGCGCAAGCAACCGCGCCGCTGCCTCTTGTTCCGCCGCCCGTTTGCTGCCGCCTTTCGCTTGGATGGGCGCGCTGGCCGAAACGGTTACTTCGACGGTAAACAGCGGTTCGTGATCGGGACCCTCGCGCGCCACTTCGCGGTAGCTCGGCAGCCCAAGGCCGCGCGCCTGGCTCCACTCCTGCAGCGCGGTTTTAGCGTCGCTGGGCGGCACATCGGCAACCCCGATCAACGGCGTCCATAGGCGTTCGATAAATTCCACCGCGGCAGGTAAACCGCCATCCAGATAGAGCGCGGCGATCACCGCTTCGGTGGCATCGGCGATGATGCTTTCGTTGGCGCCATTGCCACCCAAGCGCAACGCTGCATCGATCCCCACATCGCGGCCGACCTGGGCCAATGTTTCGGCGCGCACCAGTTGTGCAAAGCGGCGCCCGATATCCCCTTCGCTTTCGGTTGGAAACCGCTCGAGCAACAGTTCCGACACCACTAGTCCCAACACGCGATCGCCGAGAAATTCCAGGCGTTCGTAATTGACGTCGACACCGGCACTGGCATGGGTCAAGGCGCGTTCTAAGAGCTCGAGATCCTGGAATGTGTAGTCCAGGCTGACTTGCAGAGCGCTATACAAGTGGTCGGCCGCCATCACTCGACGCGGTTGAAGATGCGGGAGAACCGCGTGGCACTGGGCCACAGCCACGGCTGCAGCCAACCGGCGGTGCCGTCGGTAGAGAAGAATAGGATTTCGGCGCGGCCGACCAGATTTTCAGCCGGCACGAACCCCCAGTTGCGGCTGTCGTTGCTGTCGTCGCGGTTGTCGCCCATGGCGAAATACTGTCCTTGGGGCACGACAAACTCGCGGGTGTTGTCGACCGGCCCGGTGTCGCCGAGCGACTCCCGTACCGTATAGGTCGGACCGTTCGGCAGCGTTTCGATGTACTGGGGAATGCGCCGGGTGCGGCCGCGCCGGTCTTCGACGATAAAATCTTCGATGCGGCGCTTGTCGACCGGCTCGCCGTTGAGGTGAAACACCCCGTCGATCATTTGAATCCGGTCGCCGGGCATGCCGACGAGACGCTTGATGAAATCGTCGCGGTTGGTCGGCGGCTGCCGGAACACGGCAATGTCGCCCCGTTCCGGTTCGCGTCCCAAAATACGTCCGGAGAAGAACCCGAGACCCAGCGGTAGTGCATAGCGGCTATAGCCGTAGGAAAACTTCGATACGAACAGATAATCGCCGACCAGCAAGGTCGGGATCATCGAGCCCGACGGAATGTTGAAGGGCTGGTACGCCAAAGTGCGAACGAAAAACGCAATCAGCAAGGCATAAACAATGGTGCGCAGGGTTTCGGCCCAGCCGCCCTCTTTTTTCTTTTCCTCTTTCTTTTCTTCGGGTTTTGCCATGCTCTTTTCTTTATCGCTCGCCGCTGCTTGCGGCGCTGCGGCCCACCCGGTATTGCAGCGCAGCGGGCTTTCTAGCGAGCCGCGTCGAAAACCACCAGTCACGAATGGGCAATTCGTACTCGGACTAGCGCTTAGGAACCATCGCCGCCGGTATCGGGCACCGCGGTAATGATGACGATTGCCTGGGCGATGGGATTCTCGTCGGTGAGCGAAAGATCAATCACCGGTTTCATGCCCGGCGGGGTAATTTCGGCCAACCGCTTGGCCGCGCCTCCGGTCAGCGCCAAAGTCGGTTTTCCCGAGGGCAGATTGACGACGCCCATATCGCGCCAAAAAACGCCGCGCCGGAAGCCCGTGCCCAGCGCTTTCGAGCAGGCCTCCTTGGCGGCGTAGCGCTTGGCGTAACTGTCGGCGCGGTTGGCGCGGCGGTCGGACTTGGATTGCTCGATCTCGGTGAAGCATCGTTGCACGAAGCGGTCGCCGAAGCGCTCGAGCGTCCGCTCGATGCGGGTAATGTCGATGAGATCGCTGCCGATGCCGATAATCATGGCAATTCCGCTATGCGGCCCAAGCTACGAACGCGTAGTTATGCACTGACGCTGCCCGCGGCCTCGGCGCGCGCGTTATCCATCAACGAGCGCATACGAATGATCGCACTCTCGAGGCCGCCGAAAATCGCTTCGCCGATGAGAAAATGACCGATATTGAGCTCGACGATCTCTTCGATCGCGGCGACCGGACCAACGGTATCGAAGGTCAGGCCGTGGCCGGCGTGGATTTCCAGTCCGATCCCGGCGCCGTAGCGGGCCGCGTCGGCGATCCGCTCCAACTCCTCAGCGGCCAAGGAACCGTCGCCGGCGATCGCCGCCTCGCAGTACGCCCCGGTATGCAATTCGACCGCCGGCGCGCCGATCGAGCGCGACGCGTCGAGCTGGCGCGGATCGGGCTCGATGAACATCGACACAATGACCCGGCTGTCGCCAAGCGCGTCGACGAAGCGGGCCAGATGGTTGTGCCCGGCGGCAACGTCGAGGCCGCCTTCGGTGGTCCGTTCTTCGCGTCGTTCCGGCACGATGCAGACCGTCTCCGGCCGATGCCGCAGTGCGATATCGAGCATTTCGTCGGTCGCCGCCATCTCCAGGGTCAACGGTAGATCGAGCGCGTCCATTAACCGGTCCAGATCGTCGTCGGAGACATGGCGGCGATCCTCGCGCAAATGGGCGACGATGCTGTCGGCGCCAGCCTGCGCGGCGGCGCGTGCCGCGCGCACCGGATCCGGATGGCCACCGCCGCGCGCGTTCCTAATCGTCGCGACATGGTCGATATTGACGCCGAGGCGCAGGTCGGTGCTCATAATCGAACTCCCCCAAATGAGCGGCCCCTCAAATATACCGATTTTGGCATTATTAGCCTAACTGCGCGCCCGATCGACCGAGCTCACAGCGCGGCCGCTGCGCAAGATGGTCAAGATCTCGTTGAGATGCTTGTTGTCGTCGACTTCGATGTCGACCGTCATGTCGAAAAAGTCGGGATTCCGGTTGGTGAACTTGAGGTTCGAGATATTGCCGCCCGAGCGAGCGATGGTCGTGGCCATCTCCCCCAAGCTGCCGGGTTCATTTGCCAAGGTGACATTCAACCGGCTCACCTGCTTCGACGCCTCGTCCTCGCCGATGTCCCACGACACGTCGACCCAGCGCTCAGGGCTCTCGGCGAACGCCTCCAAGGTCATGCAATCGATGGTGTGGACGGTCACCCCCTTGCCGGTGGTGGCGATGCCGACGATGCGGTCGCCGGGCAAGGGATAACAGCATTTGGCGAGGTGAACGGCCATTCCCGGAATGAGGCCGTTGATCGGCACCGAATGCTCGCCGGAATTGTTTGACCGGCGGCGCGAGCGCCGCAACGAGAAGATTGAACCGCTGCTTTTGCGCGCGCCGTTGGCGTCACGGTCCGGGAACAGGATCCGCATCACCGAGCGGCCGGTGTGCACGCCTTGGCCGACCAGCGCATAAAGATCCTCGACCGAAGCCGCATGGAACTCGCTCAACACGCTCTCGAGCTTTTCCTCGTCGAGTTCTTCGTCGTGGCGTAGAAACGCTTTCTCGAGGATGCCGCGGCCCAGTTCCACATATTGTCGCGCCTGTTGGTGACGCAGCATGCGCCGAATTCGCGCCTTGGCTTTCCCGGTGACGGCCAGGTGCTCCCAATTCGGCGACGGTGTCTGGTTCTCGGAAGTGAGAATTTCCACCTGGTCACCGTTTTGCAGCTGGGTGCGCAACGGCATGTTGCGGCCGTTGATTTTGGCGCCGACGCAGTGGTCGCCGACCTCGGTATGCACCGCGTAGGCGTAATCGATCGGCGTCGAGCCCCGCGGCAAGGCGTAGACGTCGCCCTTCGGCGAAAAGCAGAAGACCTGGTCGGAAAACATCTCGAGCTTGGTGTGCTCGAGAAAATCCTCCGGACCCGCCGCGTCTTCGAGG
>JBFKGW010000163.1:0-6342 GCA_041633145.1 Alphaproteobacteria bacterium | reverse complement strand
GCGACATGATATCCTCAGCGCGCATACCGTGCGATCTGATGTAGTCGCGCGCGCGATCTTCCGGTTCGGCAAATACACGTATCCACCAAGACGGCTGCCGCTCTGTTTGGTTTTCGGAACGGCGCATTAAATCGCCCTCGCTGACAATACCGACGACGCGATTTTCGCTATCGACGACGGGCAGCGCGCTGACGTTCCGTGCAATCAAGCGCCGGGCGATTTCACTCACCTCTGTGTCAGGCGCCACAGTTTCGACATTTGCCGTCATAATGTCCTTGGCTTGCATGATAGGTCCCCTATGCTTGGTTGGTCTTATCGACCGGGCGGAGCTCTTCTAGCGTTCTTGCGGTTGACCGCACCGTTTGCCTGACGATTCGACCCAACATGTTAATATATTGCTCGTACACTTCTACGCGTGCGTTGACGCATATCAATGTCGCGCAGTCGCGGGAGAGCGAAAAATGTACAATTCATCAAAGACTTAACGCCCGAGAGAACGAGGAATGGTAGTGACCAAATTTACCACGCGATGCCTTTTCGCCATCCTAGTTGCGGGCATGCCAGCACTAATCAGCGCACCGGCGCACGCCGATGAAGCGAGCGACCGTGCGGCCGGCGCCGCAGTCGCGAAGGAATTATGCAGCGGGTGCCATATCGTGGCCGAAGGCCAAGCGGGACCGGTGCCGGACGGCGTTCCGCCGTTTCCGGTCATCGCCAACCGGCCGGGAAGAACGACCGGATACCTGCAGGCGTATCTGGCAGAACCCACGCCGCCGATGCCCCATGTGCCGCTTTCGAAGCGCGATGTCGACATTGTGATCGCTTATATCCGCTCTTTCGCCGACTAAAGGGCCCAGCAGAGACAACTCCATGCTCGCGTGTCCACCTGCGATGTTCCGCCCATGACCGGGCCGTCACCGCGGAATTCGACGGGCACCGATCAGGCCGAGATTATCGCGTTTCTCGCCGATCCGTCAGCGCACGGCAGCGGTGTTGACGCGGTCGAGCGCATCGACACCCACGCCTCGGTCATCTTCCTGACCGGTACGCGGGCGTACAAGCTCAAACGGGCTGTGCACTATCCCTTCCTCGACTACTCGACATTGGAGCGGCGGCGCCATTTTTGCGAGCGCGAGGTTGCCATTAACCGCCGCACCGCGCCGGGTCTGTACGACGGTGTGGTTCCGGTCGTGCGCGCGCAAGATGGCAGCCTCGCCCTCGGCGGACCTGGAACGCCGGTCGAGTATGTTGTCGCGATGCAGCGGTTCGACGAAGCCGGCCTGTTCAGCAATCTTGCTGAAGCGGGACGCCTCGATGAGAGCCTGATCATCGACGCCGTCGACGCAGTGATCGATCTACACGACGGTGCCGACGTGGTGCGGCCGGATTCGCCGGAGGGCGGCGGTACCGCCGGACTGCATCGCACCATCACCGACAACAGTGCCGAACTTGCTGAATTCGGTGACATTTTCGGCGCGCCCATGGTCGAGACGTATACTCAGGCGCTGGAAAGCGCCTTCGCGAGCGCGACTGACCTATTGGAGCGACGCGAGGCCGCCGGGTTCGTGCGCCACTGTCACGGCGATTTGCATCTCGCCAATATTTGTACCTTCGAGGGCCGCCCGACCTTGTTCGACGCCATCGAATTCAGCGAAGCGATCGCGTGCATCGACGTGTTGTACGATTTCGCCTTTCTGCTGATGGATCTCGACGTGCGCGGCCTCGCCCCGTTGGCCAATCGTGCGTTCAATCGTTACTTGGCACGGACCGGCGATGTGATGGCGGCAATCGAGGGGACGGTAGCGCTGCCGCTGTTCCTGTCGGTTCGCGCGCAAATCCGCGCGCTCGTCTCGGCTTTGACGGTGGCAAAGGTTGACGCTGCCAGCGCCGCCACCGCACGCGCCGCAGCACAAAACTATCTTGCCGCCGCTCAGCGCTATCTGGCGCCGTCGCAATTGACGCTAACCGCTATCGGCGGCGCTTCGGGAACCGGTAAGAGCGCCGTGGCGCTAGCGCTGGCGCCGGAGATCGATGGCGCGCCGGGCGCGCTGGTGTTGCGGACCGACGAAATCCGCAAGCAATTGGCCGGATTGCGCGACGACGAAACCTTGCCGCCGTCGGCCTATACGCCGGAGCACCACGCAGCGGTCTATGGCGAGATGTATAAGCGAGCATCGGCTTCGCTGGCGGCCGGCCGATCGTGCGTCCTCGATGCCGTCCACGGCCAACCGGCTGAGCGTGCGCAAGCGCGTCAGTTGGCTGAACAATACGGCGCAACATTCGCCGGCATATGGCTGGATGCTCCCGAGGAATGCTTGCTCGAACGGGTCGGCGCTCGCCGGGGCGATGCTTCGGACGCCGGCGGCGCGGTTGTCCGCAAACAGCTCGCCGCCGGTTTCGGCGACATCGATTGGCCGCGGGTCGACGCCGACCAACCGCTAGAATCAGTGGTGCGCGCGGCGCGTGAGCAACTATCGAGTTAGTGCAACTTCGCGCGGCACAGCGAGAAGAACAGGTTCAGATGGAAGAGTGGCTCAAGGAACCGGGGTTGTTGGGGACCCATGCCACGATCGGGGCGGATCTCAGTCAGATAATGGCAACCTTGTTCCCCGCCCTGTTCGTTATTGGCTGGTTGCAGGCGCGACGCCATCAGGGACACCGTCATCACTGGCTGATGCTCGGTGGCATGCTGGCTATGATCGCGTTCTTCACCAGCTATTACTTATTCCGCCAGCTGGGCGTGCTCGCGCTCGAAGGCAGGGAAGGCTTCGGCGGGCCCGAAGACTTGTACCAGCGCTTGTTCGTGCCGCTGTTAACCGTTCACATCGTCCTGGTGACCCTAGGGCTGGTGTTGGCTGTTTACATGATCGTTCTTGGGTTTCGCGCACAGGGCCTCTCGGCAGGCCGGCGCATTCTGCGGGACGACGTTTTGGTCGCGTCGTGGCCCAGAATGGCGTTACATTTCGGGTGGATCGCCGCCGCCGTAATCCTGCTGTTCGTGGTCCGAACGATCAGTACAGAATTTTCGTTCCAGAAGCTAGCAGTCTACCTCGGCCTTCTGGTTCTGATCGCCTTCCTGTTCTCGTTTGAGGTCGTGATCCAGCGTATCTGGCCGAGCGGCGCGCGGCGACACAGAGTCGTGGGCCGCGTAACCGTCTGGATTTACGTTGGCCTGTTCGTGACCGGAAGTTTTATCTACGCAATGTTGTACGTCTTCTATCCCGGCACGACCGGCTGACGCGCCCTCGCCGGCAATGCCCGCGTTTCAATACGGGCTGCGATCTTTCAATACGAAAACCCCGCCGAGCTATTCCAGGGAGGCTCGCAGCGCGTCGGTTTAGCGCGCTATCTATATAGCCACCGAATGACGGGCTGCATTTCGCGGCAAATATTGGTCGAAAACGGCGCAAACGACGCGCACCCACGGTCGACCCGCTTCGGTCACGGCAATTCGGTTGCCCTCGACCTCGACTAAGTCTTCGGCGAACTGACGTCGCACTATCTCGAGTTCGTCAGAGAACTGGGAAGGATCGATATCGAATTGGTCGCCAACCCCGTCCAGATCGACCGCCAGCGTACACATCAACTGTTCGATGATCGCCCGGCGCCGTCGGTCGTCATCGTCCAATGCGATGCCGCGGGCAGTCGCCAGGCCGTCCGTCTCGATCGCCCGGCGGTAGTTGCCAAAGTCTGCATGGTTCTGGGCGTATCCTTGGTACAAGGTGCTGATCGCCGAAGCGCCGAAGCCCAGCACGTAGTCGGCCTGATCCGTTGTATAGCCCTGGAAATTTCGCCGCACACTGCCGCCGTCCAGGGCCAAGGATAGTGCGTCGTCGCCACGCGCATAATGATCGAGGCCAATGCGCCGGTAGCCTCGCTCGGCCATGTCGTTCGCGATGGCAGTTTCTTGCGCCAGTCGATCTTCGGCGCTCGGCAGCGCCGCCTCGTCGATCATCTTCTGGTGCGCCTTCATCCACGGTACGTGGGCGTAGCCGAATGCCGCCACACGGTCGGGCTCGAGCGAGGCGGTAAGCTCCAAGGTTCGTTCGACGTCGGCCACTGTTTGGAACGGCAGACCGTACATAAGGTCAAAATTAACTTGCGCTATGCCGATCCGTCGCAATGCGGCTACCGCGGCTGCGACGCACTCGAAGGGCTGCAACCGGTTGACCGCCAATTGCACATGCGGATTGAAATCCTGCACCCCGACGCTGGCGCGGGTGACGCCTTGTGATGCCATCGCCTCGAGCATATCCGGCGGTAGCGTACGCGGGTCGACCTCGATCGCTATTTCGGCATCGTCGGAGACGGCAAACCTACCCCGAAATAGTTCCATCACGGCCGAGAAGTCTTCGGCCGTTAAAATGGTCGGTGTGCCGCCGCCCCAGTGGATGTGGGTGACCAAAGGCTCGGATTGCAGCGCGCCCGCTACCTGCGCGATTTCGGTCTTGAGCGTTGCAATATAATCGCGTACCGGCGCATAGCGCCGTGTCGCCTTGGTATGGCAGCCGCAATACCAACACAGGTCACGGCAATACGGGATATGCACATATAGCGACAACGGCTCGCCGCTTGGGATGGCTTCAAGCCAGCTGCGATAGGTCGGCGCCGCGACGCATTCGTGGAAATGTGGCGCTGTCGGATAGCTCGTATAACGGGGCACCCGCTTATCCGAAAGGTTGGCTGTGCTCGTTTTCATGGAATTAAACCGCAACCTATCAACCAGCCATTACCGTTGAATCACATAACACAGCACAATGTTTTGGGCTCAGCACAAATCTCTGCTTGCATGATGCGCCCTATCGCTGCATTCGAAATTCTCATCGCGCCGAACCTGTTAGCCTCTCATGAGCCCCTAAGCCGCAACCCGTTCCAGCTCGTGGATCGACCAGACTTGGTCGAGCGCGGTGACGAGGTCGTACATCATTTCGTCCGTGTGATGTGGCGACGGCGTGAAGCGCAATCGCTCTGTCCCGCGCGGCACTGTCGGATAATTAATCGGCTGCACATAGATACCGTACTCATCCATCAACATGTCCGACGCGCGCTTGCAACACGGAGCGTTGCCGACCAAAAGCGGCACAATGTGGCTTTCCGACGGCATCACCGGAAGGCCGCTGTCACGCAATAGCCGCTTTAGTTTCCGTGCGCGCTCCTGGTGCCGCGCGCGCAGATGCGGCGCCATCTTCAGGTGACGCACACTGGCGAGCGCGCCAGCCGTGAGGACAGGGGATAGCGCCGTGGTGAAGATAAAGGAGGACGCATAACTGCGCACCACGTCGACGATCGTTGCCGAGGAAGCGATGTAGCCGCCCATCACGCCAACGGCCTTGGCCAGCGTGCCTTCGATCACCGTGATGCGGTCCATCAGGCCGTCTCGTTCGGCGACACCGCCGCCGCGCGGGCCATAGAGGCCCACCGCGTGGACTTCGTCGAGATAAGTCAGCGCGCCATATTCGTCCGCCAAATCGCAAATGTCGGCAATCGGCGCAATATCGCCATCCATCGAGTAGACCGATTCGAACGCGATGATCTTGGGCGCCGCCGGATCGGCTTCGCGCAACAATTCCTCGAGGTGGCGCGTGTCGTTGTGCCGGAAGATCCGCTTGTCCGCCCGGCTCGCGCGCATGCCGGCGATCATCGAGGCGTGGTTCAATTCATCGGAAAAGATAATGCAGCCGGGCAGCAGCGCCGCCAATGTGCCGAGCGCCGCCTCATTGGAGATGTAGCCCGAGGTGAACAAAAGGGCCGCCTCTTTGTCGTGCCAATCGGCGAGCTCCTGCTCGAGTTCGACGTGATAATGGTTCGTGCCGGAAATATTACGGGTGCCGCCCGCACCGGCACCATCCGTGTGCAAGGCGGTCTCCATGGCATCGAGCACGTCGGGATGCTGACCCATGCCCAGATAGTCGTTGGAACACCAGACGATGATATCCTTTGCCCTCTCCTCATTACGCGACGTCGCGTGAGGAAAACGTCCCGCGTGCCGCTGCAGATCGGCGAAGACGCGGTAGCGGCCTTCGGTTTTCAGATCGGCAATCTTTTGGGCAAAGAAATCGTCGTAATCCATCGGAGCCTCCCCTGCGAAACCCTACGTAACAAATGATTTTTAATTCCCACGACAAGTTTGACTTTGACCTGTGTCAATGTCGCCCTGCATGCCGATAGTTAATTTTCAAAAACGAATCGCCGAAGACGGCAGCGCTAATCCAGTCCTGGAGTTTTACAAGGTCGTTGGGAGGGGGATGGACAATGGAACGAAGCGCCAGCAGCAAACCGAAAATTGACGCATTTAGCGTCCGCCGATCCATTATAGGAAGGGCGGAAAGTGTGGACTTTATG
>JBFKGW010000162.1:0-6364 GCA_041633145.1 Alphaproteobacteria bacterium | reverse complement strand
TCATCATTCCCGATACCGCCCAGGAAAAACCGCAGCAGGGTGAAGTGGTCGCCGTCGGCGACGGTGCGCGCGGCGAAAGCGGCGATATCACGCCGCTCGACGTCGAGCCGGGCGATAAAATCCTGTTCGGCAAGTTTTCCGGCACCGAAGTGACGATCGACGGCGAAGATCTGGTGATCATGAAGGAATCCGACATCATGGGAGTGGTTACCTGAGCGGCACGGCCGCGCAGACCACCACTTAACGGTTCAAATTCGGAAAGGATCGGCAAGATGACTGCGAAAGAGGTTAAATTCTCCGGCGACGCGCGCGCCAAAATGCTCGAGGGTGTCGATATCCTCGCCGACGCGGTCAAAGTGACCCTCGGCCCCAAGGGGCGCAATGTGGTTCTCGAACGGGCGTTCGGGGCGCCACGCATCTCCAAGGACGGCGTGTCGGTAGCTAAGGAGATCGAGCTCGAAGACAATTTCGAGAACATGGGCGCCCAGATGCTGCGCGAAGTCGCGTCGAAGACCAGCGATCTGGTCGGCGACGGCACCACGACAGCAACCGTACTGGCCCAAGCAATTGTGCGCGAAGGCGCCAAAGCGGTCGCCGCGGGCATGAATCCGATGGATCTCAAGCGCGGCATCGATACAGCGGTACAGGCCGTTGTCGACGACATCGAAAAGCGCGCTCGTAAGATCAAGACCAACGAAGAAATCGCGCAAGTCGGCACCATCTCGGCCAATGGCGACCGCGAGGTCGGCGGCATTCTCGCGCAAGCGATGGACCGGGTCGGCAACGAGGGCGTGATCACGGTCGAGGAAGCCAAGAGCCTGGCGACCGAACTCGATGTCGTCGAAGGCATGATGTTCGATCGCGGCTACCTCAGCCCCTACTTCATCACCAACGCCGACAAGATGATCTGCGAGTTGGAGGATCCCTACATTCTGCTGCACGAAAAGAAGCTATCGAGCCTGCAGCCGATGCTGCCGGTGCTCGAAGCGGCGGCGCAATCGGGCAAACCGCTGCTGATCATTGCCGAGGACATCGAAGGTGAAGCGCTGGCCACCCTTGTGGTCAACAAGCTGCGTGGCGGCCTGAAAGTTTCCGCGGTCAAGGCGCCGGGCTTCGGCGACCGCCGCAAGGCAATGCTCGAAGACATCGCGATCCTGACCGGCGGCCAGGTGATCTCGGAAGATCTCGGCATCAAGCTGGAGAACGTCACCCTCGACATGCTGGGGACGACCAAGCGGGTATCGATTAACAAAGACGAAACCACCATCGTCGGCGGGTCCGGCAAGAAGGCCGATATCGACGGCCGCTGCGCGCAGATCCGGGCGCAGATCGAAGAGACCACGTCCGACTACGACCGCGAAAAGCTGCAGGAGCGCCTCGCCAAGCTGTCTGGCGGGGTGGCCGTGGTCCGCGTCGGCGGCGCCACCGAAGTCGAGGTCAAGGAGAAGAAAGACCGCGTCGAGGATGCCATGTATGCGACCCGTGCGGCGGTCGAAGAAGGCATCGTTACCGGCGGCGGCGCGGCGCTGCTTTATGCCACGCGGGCGCTCGACAAGCTCAAGGCGGACAATCAGGACCAGCAGGTCGGCATCGATATCGTCCGCAAGGCGCTGCGGATGCCGCTGTGCCAAATCGTCGAGAATGCTGGGTTCGACGGCGGCGTCATCGCCGCCAAGATGCTCGAACAAAAAGACGACAATTACGGCTTCGACGCGCAGGAAGACGAATTCGCCGACCTGGTCGCCCGCGGCATCGTCGACCCTACCAAGGTGGTGCGGATCGCGCTGCAGGACGCAGCCTCGATCGCCGGCCTGTTGGTCACCACCGAAGCGATGGTGGCCGAGAAGCCGCAGCCGCCGGCCGCCACGCCGCCGATGCCCGATATGGCGGGTATGGGCATGTAGGCGCCGCGCGCTTCGATTATCACTGGCACAAAACAGGGCGGGCCGCGCCTTTGGGCGGCCCGTTTTGTTATCCGTCAGGCGGTTGGCTAGGTCGCCGGCGTCCGGCCGCGCCTCAATTTCTCAGCAGCAGCGACGCCGACGTTCGGGCGAGCAGCGATACGATATCGAGGTCCTTCGCCGTCTCGCTCGATCGGTCGAGCACCAGGGTGCCGGGCGCGGCATCGAGGATCGCCTCGCTGAGGTCTTCAGCGCCGCGCAACACAATCGTTCGGACGACGGCTTCTTGCCCGGTCTCGGCGAGAAACGTTTTGGCGTCTCGCTCGAGGCGTTGCGCGCCGTCCGCATCCTCACCGACGGCGAACACGGTGAGCGGACAACCGAAATCCTTCGCCAGGTCGCACGCCGCGGCGAGATCGTCGCGATCACCGTCGAACACGGCGAGAACCGATTTGTCGGAATTGCCGGCCTCATTGAGCACCAGCAGAGAGGCAGCCAGTTTGGTGGTCACCGCGTCGACCAGGCCGCGCACCTGAGCGGCATTACTGGCGCCGCGCAGCAGCGGTACGACAATCAAATCTCCCGCCGCGGCGTCGCTGAACGCTTCCGACAGCAGGGCGGCTTGCCGCGTGCGAAAGGTATAGGCAATCGATGTGCGGGTGATCGTCGCCTCGAACCGCTCGCGTGCGCGCACCGATGTCACCCGCATCGCCCGGCGGACTATTGTCTCGTCGAGCGGCGAGGACTGATGGCTGTAAGCGTGAATGAACCGCGCCTGCGGCAGCCCGGCAATGTCGAGCAACCGGGCATCCTCGATGCAAATGCATTCAACTGGCGCCTGCTTGCGCAGGGCGATCTTGAAGACCGGTTCGAAGATCGTCTCGCTCGGCGTTTCGGGTGCCAGCGCAATAAGAATGCGGCGCGGCTCGACCGGGCTCATGTCGCCGTTCCTCCGTTATCTCCGCCGTTCTCGCGGCCGAATTGCGCGCGGATTTCGGCCAGCTCGCGCAACCGTTCGGCAACCCGCCAGTTAAACGTGTTTTCGGGAAATTCGCCATCGGGCTGTTTTTCGCCCGCCGTCATCCCAGTCAGGATTTCGATACCCTGGTCGATCGTTTCGACCGGATAAACATGAAACTGACCAGCTTCGATCGCCTCCCGCACCCGGCGGTGGAGCATCAAGTGCTTGACGTTCGAGCGCGGGATCAACACGCCCTGCTCGCCGGTCAGCCCACGCGCCTTGCAGACGTCGAAAAAGCCTTCGATCTTTTCGTTGACGCCGCCGATCGCTTGCACTTCGCCGGCCTGATTGACCGAGCCGGTGACCGCGAAACGTTGCGCGATCGGCACATCCGCGATCGCCGACAACAGGCAATAGAGCTCGGCCGCCGACGCGCTGTCGCCCTCGACGCCGCCATAAGACTGTTCGAACACCAGCGAGGCGTTGAGCGAGAGCGGGCGGTCGGCGGTGTAATGGGAGCTCAGAAATCCGGCAAGGATCATCACGCCCTTCGAATGGATCGGGCCGCCAAGCTCGACCTCGCGCTCGATATCGATCACTTCGCCGCGGCCCAGGCGAATACGCGCGGTGATCTTGCTCGGCTTGCCGAAACTGAAATTGCCGAGGGTCAGAACCGACAAACCGTTGATCTGGGCGACCCGCTCGCCGTCGGTTTCGATCAGGATCGTGTTGTCAAGGATCTCATCCTGCATGCGCTCGCTGATTCGGTCGGAGCGATAGATTTGCGCATCGATGGCGCTGTCGACATCGGCCGCGGCGACAATCTCGCGGCCGTCCTGCCGCGCCATGTGGTTGGCTTCGCGCAGCAGATCGGCAAGATCGCTGATGTTTGCCGTCAGCTTGTTCTGGTGGTTGGCGAGCCGGGTCGAGTGTTCCATCACCCGCGCGACCGCGCTGCGGTCGAAGGGGTGCAACTTCTCCCGCGTAATCACGCTGCCGATCAGCTCTGCGTATTGCTGCAGCGTCTCCGGCGACCGATCGATGCGCTCGTCGAAGTCGGCCGCGACCTTGAACAGTTCGCTGAATTCCGGGTCGTATTGACTGAGCAAATAATACAGCAGCCGCTCGCCGACCAGAACGACCTTGATATCCAGGGGGATCGGCTCGGGTTCCAGCGTCTGGGTGCTCAGCAGACTGAGCGCGTGGGCCATCGTCTCGATGCGAATTTCGCGGCTGCGCAAGGTCTGTTTCAGGCCTTCCCAGGCCATCAAATTGGTCAATACCTTGCGCACATCGAGTACCAGATATCCGCCGTTGGCGCGGTGGATCGCGCCAGCGCGGATCAGCGTGAAGTCGGTCGTCAACGCGCCCATCTGCGCCCGGTGCTCAATGGTACCGAGCAACCGGTCGTGGGTCGGATTGTCTTCGTAGACAATCGGCGCGTTCTTACTCTCGCTGTGATCGACCAGCAAATTGACCTGGTAGCGGCGAAACAACGCCTGGCCATCTTCAATTGATATTGGGAGTTCGCGCGCGTGGTCGTCGCCGGTTACCAGAAATTCTTCGGCATGGGCAATCACGTCGCTGCCAACCGCTTCTAGGTAGTCCGTCACATCGTCGAGATCGGCGTAGTCTTTTTTCAGAGCGTCGAGCAGGTCCATCACCGCGAAATGCGCGGTCTCGTCGTTCAGTTTGCGAATCTTATCGCGGGTCTCCTTGAACCATTTCGGCGCCTGGCGCAGGGCATCGCGAAGTTTCTGCTGCACCCGCTCCATGTCGGACTCGATGGGATCGCGTACGCTCGCGGGCAGGTGTTGGAATTCTTCGGGCTTGATTATTTGGCCGTCGCGCATGGCAGCCAGCGCAAAGCCCATCGGCGTGCGGATAACAGCGATATTGTGTTCGGCGGCGTCCTTCTCGACTTCGGCGAGCGCGGCCTCGTTGCGCTCTTTCATCTCCTCTTCGATGATTTGCCGGCGCGTTCGGTACTCTTCACTCTCGAAGGCGCTCAGCAGGCCAATCCGGCAATCCTCGATGAACCGCGCCATATCTTGCCGCAGTTTTGCGCCCCGGCCCGCCGGCAGCCCCAAGCGGCGCGGCTGGTGGACATCGGCGAAATTGGTGACATAACACCAGTCGTTGGGTACCGGGCGCTGTTCGGCACGCTCGCCGAGAAACTTTTGCGCCGCGCTGTGTTTGCCCAAGCCCGGCGGCCCGAGCGCGAAAATATTGTAACCGGGGTAGTCCATGTCGGCGGCAAAGCGAATCGCCGAGACGACCCGCGATTGGCCGATCACCTGGTCTAGATTGCGCAAATGCTCGGTCGTTTCGAACGCGAACTGCGACGGATCGCACCGCCAGTACAATTCATCGACAGTGAGAGAATTGGCCATGTGACTCCGGTACCAGGCAAGTGATTAGAACAGCGGTCTTCGCCGCCGTTTAGCTTTATCCCAATCTATTGAAGGCGCAACTTTGACGCGGATCAAGGCCGGACTTTCTGCCGGCGCTCACTTAGTCAGGCAGTCCACCCTTCGGTTGGTATCTGCCAACCGAGTTAATTGCCGGCGCCGCCTTACTTGTGGCTGAGAAGGTAACCGATGATGTCGTCGGTTTCTTTCTGCGACAGGTGCAAATCCGGCATGTTGCGGTGCGGCGTCTGGAAAAACACCCGCAAGCTGAGCTCGGTAACACCCGGGTCGGCGACGATTTCGTCGAACGGCGGTGCGTCGGCGCGCGGTATCGTCGGTTGATCCTCGGCGACGAAATGGCATTGCGCACACACCTCCATCGCCAACGCCTCGCCGGCTGCAGGATCAGCCATGGTTTGACCCTCTGCAATCGTCGGCGCCAATACGCCAAACCCTATTGCCAATGTCGCGAATACGCGCATCAACCTTCCTTCCTAGACGTCACAAACGCGCTATTTCGCCAAACTTTTGGGCGGGAATGCGCGCACTGCTTTGCGTTGTCCCACAGATTATCGCGCCGATGACAGTAAATTCCTATTGAGCGCCCATACTCGCGCGAATCATGGCCGGCATAACGTTGACATTGTTTTCGACCTGGCTGACGCCAGTGACCCGTTCGGCGGCCAAACCGAGCGCCGTGCGTTCGGCTTCCGATTCGACCATGCCCCACATGGTCGCCACACCTTCAGCAACCACAATGCTGACATGTTGTACGTTAAGCCCGGCTTCCCCCGCCGCCTTTTCGATAGCGGCCCTGACGTCGCGGTCGCTATCCGACGCGCTCGCCTTGGCGCCCGCGGCCACCAGGCCTTGCAATAAATTGGCGCGGCTGACGATGCCGCACAGTTTGCCATCGCGTAACACAGTGACGCGTTTGATGTGGTGCCGTTCGAGCGTTTCGGCGATCTCCGCCACGGGGGTGTCTTCGCTCACCGAAATCACGTTGCGCGACATGATATCCTCAGCGCGCATACCGTGCGATTTGATGTAGTCGCGCGCGCGATCTTCCGGTTCGGCAAATACACGGATCC
>JBFKGW010000161.1:0-6374 GCA_041633145.1 Alphaproteobacteria bacterium | reverse complement strand
GGCGGCAGCGGCGGCATGGCTGGCCGCGAGACCCTGCTGACCCTGGAATTCGAGGACGCCGGCGAAGAAACCATACTGCACCTCAGCCATTCGTTACTGCCCGACGAAGACTGGGCGCAGAAACACAGCATGGGCTGGGGCAGTTCCTTCAACAGCCTCGATGCTGTCCTGGCGTCATAACCAAACTCAATCGACGGAGGAGACCATGTCTGAAGTTATTCTTCATGGCGTTGCACCGAGCAGTTATGTGCGCACGTGCCGCTTGGCGCTCGACGAGAAAGGCGTTGCCTACACCCTCGATCCGGCGATGCCAAACTCGCCGGAACAACTGGCGCGCCACCCGTGGGGCAAGATACCGGCGCTCAGCCACGGCGAAGTGACGCTGTACGAGTCGCTAGCAATCACGCGCTATGTCGACGAAGCATTCGAGGGGCCGGCGCTGCAGCCCGCCGATCCGGCGGCGCGGGCGCAAATGGACCAGTGGATCTCGGCCTACATCGACTACATGTATGCGCCGATCGTCCGCAGCATCGTCATCCAACGGGTCGTCGCCGAAACCCCCGACGCTGACGTGATCGCCGCCGCCATGCCGCAAGCCGAGAAATGCATCACCGTCCTCGATGACCGGTTACAGGCTGCCCCTTACCTCGCCGGTTCTGACCTGTCGTTGGCCGATCTGTTCGTGCTGCCGGCGATCGACTATCTGGCGAAGGTGCCGGAAGGCGGACCGCTGCTCGAATCGGCGGCAGCGGTCACCGATTGGGCAGCGCGGTTGATGGCACGCGATAGTTCGCAGATCGCTTTAGCGGCGTGAGTCGCGGCATATCGTTGCTTTCGACAGTACGCCAATAGTAATATTCCACCCGCGAACATGGCGTCCGATTTGTGGACGCCACGTTTCCTTTTGCGCTCGACATTTACACCATCGAGTACGACATAGTCGCCCGGCTACGAACTTGTAAACGAGGAGTTCACCATGGGCGTCATGATTGATGGGATCTGGCATGTCGAGGAGCCGGCCGACCGGCATCAGAACGGCCGCTTCAACCATCCCGATTCGGTCATTCGCAATTGGGTCACGCCCGACGGCGCGCCGGGGCCGAGCGGTGTGGGCGGCTTCGCGGCCGAGGCTGGCCGCTATCATTTGTATATTTGCCACGCCTGCCCGTGGGCGCACCGCACGATGATCGTGCGCGCGCTCAAAGGACTGGAAGACGCCGTCTCGGTGTCGGTGGTCAATTTGTTTAAGGGCGACGACGGCTGGACCTTCGACGACGGCGACGGGGTGGTGCCCGATCCCATCTTCGGCGCCCGTTATCTGTGGGAAATCTATCAGGCGACCGATCCCCACTACACCGGCCGCGTCACCGTGCCGGTATTGTGGGACAAGCAGACCAACAAAATGGTCAATAACGAATCGTCGGAAATCATCCGCATGTTCAACAGCGCCTTCGACGCCGTCGCCAAGCACCCGGAGCGCGATTACTATCCCGCGCCGCTGCGCGATGAGATCGACGCGGTGAACGACCGGGTGTTCCGCACCGTCAACATTGGCGTCTACAAAGCGGGCTTCGCGCTGTCCCAGGAGGCCCACGCCGAGGCGGTAACCGCGCTGTTCGAGACGTTCGACTGGCTGGAGGATCGCCTGTCGCAGCAGCGTTATCTGGTCGACGAGCGGATCACCGAAGCCGACTGGCGGCTGTTCACCACATTGCTGCGCTTCGATCCGGTCTATCACGGACACTTCAAGTGCAACATCCGCCGCCTGATCGATTACCCCAATTTGTGGAACTACACCCGCGATCTCTACCAGGTGCCGGGGGTCGAGAGCACGGTCAATCACTACCACATCAAGCAGCACTACTATTTCAGCCAAACCAACGTGAACCCGACCCAGCTGGTGCCGCTGGGACCCGATATCGATTTCAGCGCGCCCCACGACCGCGACCGGTTCGACAAGGCGGCGTGACCCGACCGGCAAAGTACCCGGCATCGAGCTTGCGTTCATGACCCGTTAGCAGTTGCAATTTAGGCTGGCGCGGCACAACAATTACGAGACTTGCGGCGTGTCTGGCGGCACCTTCAGACAGCCCGCAGACCAGGCTCGAGGATGACGGAACCCGCCGAAAACAACCGTCCGATCGACTTGATTGGCGCGCCGACCGATATCGGCGCCGACAATCGCGGCGCGTCGATGGGGCCCGAGGCGATGCGGGTCGCCGGCCTGGCGGAAGCGCTCAACCGGCTTGGTTACAACATCACCGACCAGGGCAATCTAGCGGGCCCCACCAATCCCGATCAGGGGCCGGTCAATGGCTACCGCCACTTGGCCGAGACCGTCGCGTGGTGCGAGCAAGTGCGCGACGCGGTGCGCGGCAGCCTGGAAAGTGAGCGGCTGCCGATCTTAATCGGCGGCGACCACTCGCTCGCCATCGGTTCGATCGCCGGCGTGGCGGCCCATTGCGCCGATGCCGGTAAGCCACTGTCGATCCTGTGGCTCGATGCGCACGCCGATTTCAATACCGCCGAAACTTCGCCGACCGGCAACATCCACGGCATGCCGTTGGCTATCGCTGCCGGTCATGGGCCTGAACGCCTAACCAAACTGGGCCCAATGGTGCCGATGATCGACCCGTCGCGGGTGGTCCAGATCGGCGTACGCTCGGTCGATGCGATTGAGAAAAAGATGGTCGTCGCCAGCGGTATGGAGGTGCTCGACATGCGCTGGATCGACGAGAACCGCATGCGCGAAACGATGAACCGGGCACTCGATAAGCTGGCTGCGCTGGGCGGCCATGTGCATGTCAGCTTCGATACCGACTTCCTAGATCCGTCGATTGCGCCGGGCGTCGACACGCCCGTGCCGGGCGGCCCCACCTATCGTGAAGCACAACTGTGCATGGAAATGATCTACGATTCCGGCCTTATGGCCTCACTCGACCTGATGGAGTTGAACCCGGCCTGCGATGTCCAGAACAAGACCGCCGAATTGCTCGTCGAATTGGTCGAAAGCCTGTTCGGCGAACAGATCTTGGCGCGCCACGACGGCGGGCTGTGAGCAAACTATAGAGGATGGCGACTATGACTACCGGCACCAATGAGGCCACCGACTTTCTCGGCATCGAGGAAGAACTGGGCGCCCACAACTACAAGCCGCTCAATGTCGTTTTGACCCGTGGCGAAGGCGTCTATGTTTGGGACGTCGACGGCAACCGCTATCTCGATTGCCTGGCGGCGTACTCGGCGGTCAATCAGGGCCATTGCCATCCCAAAATCTACCAGGCGATGATCGACCAGGCGAAACGGCTGACGCTGACGTCGCGCGCCTTCCATAACGACCAGCTGGCGCCGTTCTATCAAGAGGTCTGCGAGCTGACCAACACCAGCAAGGTGTTGCCGATGAACAGCGGCGCCGAGGCAGTGGAAAGCGCCGTCAAGTGCGTGCGCAAATGGGGCTATGAGGTCAAGGGCGTGCCCGACGGCGCGGCCGAGATCATCGTCTGTCAGAACAACTTCCATGGCCGCACATTGGCAATCGTCGGCTTCAGCACCGACCCCACGGCGCGCCGCCACTTCGGCCCCTTCCCGCCCGGCTTCAGGGTTATTCCCTTTGGCGACGCCGCGGCACTGGAGGCCGCGATCACGCCGAACACGGTCGCCTTCCTGGTCGAGCCGATCCAAGGCGAAGGCGGCGTCATCATTCCGCCCGACGGGTACTTGCAAGAGGTGCGGCAAATCTGCTCGCGCCATAACGTGATGCTGGTGGCAGACGAGATCCAGACCGGTCTCGGCCGCACCGGCAAGCTGCTGGCCGAGGAGCACGAGGGCATCGAGGCCGATCTGACCCTGGTCGGCAAAGCGCTGTCCGGCGGCTTCTATCCGATCTCCGCGGTGCTGTCGAACTCGGAAGTCCTCGGCGTCCTGCGGCCCGGCGAGCACGGCTCGACCTTCGGCGGCAATCCGCTGGCCTGCGCGATCGCCCGCACCGCGCTGAAGGTGCTGATCGAGGAGGGCATGATCGAGAACGCCGCCGAGCAAGGCGCGTACTTCCTCGACGGCCTGAAAGCCATTCGTAGCAATTCGATCCGCGACGTGCGCGGGCGCGGGCTCATGCTGGCGATCGAGTTTCACCCCGAAGTCGGCGGTGCCCGGCAGTTCTGCGAGACGCTCAAGGACGAAGGCATCCTGTGCAAGGAGACCCATGAGGACACCATCCGCTTCGCGCCACCGCTGGTGATCACCCGCGATCAGGTGGACTGGGCGCTGGAGCGGATCGAGCGGGTGCTGACCCGCGCCTAAGCAGCCCGCCTACTCGTAGCGGCCCTTCCGCGCCGCGTTCACCAACCCTTCCACATAGACCAGTATCAGGGTGCGGGTGAGCGCCTCGACGGACTCCTCTGCGGCGAGGTTACGGCTGCTTTCGAGGGAGCAGATACCGTGCAAGGCTGACCACAAAACGCGAGCCGAATGCATGCGCTCGCGCTCGCGCCCTACCGGAAACAGCGGCGCCAAGACGTTTTCGGCCAGATTTAACAGGCGAAAGATTTTCACATAGTGCCAGTCAGGCAGCTCCCGGCCCTCGGGCAGGTGATGCTCGAACAGCAAATTCCAGCGGGCTTGGTGGCGCCGCGTGAAGTCGACATAACGCTCGCTAAGGCGCATTAATCCGGCCTCGGGATCGCCGTCGAAGGAAATATCCCTCAAGGCTTCGTACAAAGCGTCCAAAGTCCGACCATTGAGATGGACGATCAACTCGTCCAAATCGGCGAAAACGTTATAGAGCGTGCCGTGGGAATAGCCGATTTCACCGGCCACCTTACGCACCGTCAGGCCCGATAAACCGTCCGCCTCGACTATTTTTTCCGCTGCCTCTAACGCTAACTCGTAAAGCTCTTCACGAGTGTGATCGGACCGTCGTCCCATACTTAAACCTCATAAACCATGACCATTGGCCAAAAAATATATTGACCGATGGTTTTTTTACAAGCTATAAAACTGACCGGTGGTCAATTAATGCGACATGCGGAGGGTCTGAAAATGTTTCCTGCTCTTGCACTGTCGAATTTCTCTTCGACTTACGCGCGGGCCCGAGAAAAATTCGTTGCCGCCGTTATAGCGGCTGGTGCCGAACACGTCGCTTTCAGAAATCCAGTTCAAGGCGCCGCAGGCGAAGAGCTTTGCACCGATGTGGCGCTGTTGGGACCGGACTCGGCCCGCACGGTTTTGGCGATTTGCTCCGGCACTCATGGCGTCGAGGGATTCTGCGGCTCCGCCATCCAGACCGGCCTATTGCTGGACGGCATCGCCGATCGGCTGCCGGCGGGCGTGCGGGTCGTCATGATCCATGGGCTCAACCCCTATGGGTTCAGCCATCTGCGACGGTTCAACGAAGACAACGTCGATCTCAACCGTAATTTTTTTGACCACCGCCAGCCGCACCCAGCAAACACCGCCTACGACGCTCTCCATGGCGCGATCAATCCGCGCGCCGACGCTCGCCTGCAGCGCGACTTGGCCTTGCTACGCTTGTTGCTGCAACGAGCCCTCAAGGGAAAGCGAGCGCTCAAGGTCGCCATCACGCAAGGTCAACACAGCCATCCGACCGGCTTGTTCTTCGGCGGCACCTGCGAGACCTGGTCGAACCAGACCCTGCGCACGATTGTCGGCCGATTCCTAAAGGGGGCTGAACGGGTCGCGTTTATCGACATCCATAGCGGCCTCGGGCCGTTCGGCAATGGCGAGCTGATCTGCCGGTTTCCGCCGGATTCACCGACCTATCGGCGAATGGCCGCCTGGTGGGGCGACCGGGTCGTGCCGGCAGAGGTCTCTACGGTCGCGACTGCCCGCTTGACTGGCACGGTTTCGCTCGGCGTTTCGCGAATGTTGGCCGGCGCCGAGGTGACACCGGTCGCGCTGGAATTCGGCACCGTCGGGCCGATCAAGGTGCTGCGTGCGTTGCAAGCCGAGAATTGGCTACATCACAAGGGTGGTCCGAACCATCCCGACGCACAAGGCATCAAGACCGACCTGCTGCGCGCCTTCTATCCCGATTCAGACGCCTGGCGCGCCGCGGTTTGGCACCAGGGCAAAGGCGTGATCGACGCGGCCCTGCGCGGGCTTTCCGAAGGTGCGATATCGCACAGGATCGTACGGGCAAGCGGCCTAGCCTGCACGCAATCGGCGCGGCCTGAACTCATTGCTTGACAAGGAGAACTAAAAAAAAACAGGAGGATCAGATGATTAAAGAATTATTTGGTTCAGCACTCGGTTTAGCATTGGGTGCCAGTTTGATCTCCATTGCCATATTCGCCTCGGCCGCGTTCGGCGCCCAGCTGGACGTTAATTGCAACATGCAGGGTGCCGAGGCGGTGCAG
>JBFKGW010000160.1:0-6425 GCA_041633145.1 Alphaproteobacteria bacterium | reverse complement strand
TAGGCTTCCGGCGCGTAGAACGCGGCGCCGGCAACGAATACCGCAGCCAGGCCGACCAGCGAATGGAACGCCGCGACCAGTTGCGGCAGCGCCGTCATCTCGATGCGCAGGGCGATCGCGGTGCCGATGGCGCCGCCAACCAGCCCGCCCAAGATGATCGTCCCGAAGGAGACCACGCCGGGCAAAGCAAGCGTGGTCAGCACGGCAATCGCCATGCCGGCGACGCCGTAGATATTGCCCATGCGCGCGGTTTTCGGCGAGCTCAGCCCGCGCAGCGCCATGATGAAGCAGACGCTGGAGATCAGGTACAGAAAGGCAGTCAATGATGCCGACATCTAACGCGCCCCCGCTATCGCTTTTGCCGGAACATCTGCAGCATGCGCTGCGTCACGATGAAGCCGCCGAAAATGTTGATCGACGCCAGCACCACCGCGATAAAGCCGAAGGTCTTGGCCAGGTTCCAGTCCGCCGGGCCCGCCGCGATCAGCGCACCGACGATGATGACCGACGAGATCGCGTTGGTGACCGCCATCAGCGGTGAATGCAGCGCCGGCGTGACACTCCACACCACGTAGTAGCCGACGAATACGGCGAGCACGAATACGGTGAAGAGAAAAACGAAGGGGTCGCCGGCGCCGCCCGCCGAGGCGGCGGCGAGCGCAGTTGCATCTTGCGCCAAAGTCGCGGCCTGTTCGGCGACGCCCTGGGCTTCGGCGGCTAATCGTTCCGCCTTAGTGGCGAGGGTCGACGGATCCATCGGTTCAGGTCCCTTCCTCGGTTGGCTTTTCTGGCTCCGGTTCGGACGTATCCGGCGGCGACGCGCTTTCCTCCGACGTCGCCTCTTCCGCTGCCTCGGATCTTATTGTGAACTCTTCCCCGGACTCGTCCTGCGGCAGCAGCGCCGGATGGACGATCTTGCCGTCGCGGGTCAGGCACGAGCCGGCGATGATCTCATCCTCCCAGTCGATCGCTAGTTCTTTGGTTTCCTTATCGATCATCGGTTCGACAAAATTGAACAGATTGCGCGCGTACAACGCCGAGGCATCGGCAGCGAGGCGCGACGGCAGGTTGTAATGGCCCATCACGACGACGCCGTTTTCGGTGGTGACGATTTCGCCGCCCTCGCTTTGTGTCACGTTGCCGCCCTGCTCGACCGCCAGATCGACGATCACCGAGCCCGCACGCATCGACGCGATCATCTCGTCAGTTACCAGGATCGGCGCCGGGCGTCCGGGAATGAGCGCGGTGGTGATGACGATGTCCTGCTCGGCGATGTGCTGCGCCACCAGCTCCGCCTGGCGGCGCTTATAGTCTTCCGACATCTCCTTGGCGTAGCCGCCCTCGGTCTGGCCGGTTTCGCCCTCGTCAGGTTCGACCATGACGAAATTGGCGCCGAGGCTCTCGACCTCTTCCTTCGCCGCCATGCGCACATCGGTCGCCGACACCACGGCGCCGATCCGCCGCGCCGTTGCGATCGCCTGCAGACCAGCGACGCCGGCGCCCATTACGAACAATTTCGCCGGATTAATGCGCCCCGCGGCGGTCATCATCATGGGAATCGCGCGGCCGTACTGGGCAGCGGCATCGACCACCGCTTTATATCCCGCCAGATTGGCTTGCGAACTCAACACGTCCATCGATTGCGCGCGGCTGATACGCGGCAGGAATTCCATGGCGAACGCGACAATGTTCTTGGCCGCGTAATGCTCGACGCCGATGGGGTCGCCGAAGGGATTGTGCAGCGCCACCAAAATAACCCCATCGGGGTACTCGGTGAGTCCAGGCGCACCGCCATCGGTCATGGTGCGCGGACGTTGCACCTTCAAGATTACGTCGGCGCCGGCAAAGGTTTCTTCGCGGCTCGGGTGGATCGTCGCGCCGGCTTCGATGTAGGCGTGGTCGAGGATGGCGGCGTTTTCCCCGGCGCCGGTCTCCACGCACACCTCCACCCCCATCTGAACGAACCGTTTGACCGTGTCCGGAGTCGCCGCCACGCGCCGCTCATGGGGGCGGCGTTCCTTGGGAATGGCTATCTTCATTGCGTGAGCACCTTATGCTTCGGCCCCCTGGAGGATGGCGCCCATGCGGTGGGATTAGCGGCGCCGTCCAGCGTGGGCGGAATATGGCGCGAGCGCCGAGTCAGGACAAGACTTCACGCACCAAAACATCGCTGAAATCGTATTTTGGCAAACGATTATTCGTTTACGCCGGCATCGGTGGCTAGGTCGGCCAATAGCGGCCGCTGTGATTTGCTCAATTCAGAGCTACGACAGTCCGTTGATAATTCCGGTCAGCCGCCGCTTGGTGATGAAAAATCGGCCGATATCGCGCTCGCTGCCGCCACCCAGGCGGAATATCTGTTTGCCCTGGCCGTCGAAAATAACCACCGCCGGTACGGCGCGGATGCCGCCCAAACGCGCATCCAAATCGCTGTCGCCGACGACAACAGGTATCGCGGGATGAATGATATTGACGAAGCGCTGTACATTTCTCGGATTGGGCCGGCCGACGAAGCCTTCCATCCAGTTGACCGCAATCATCGAGACGTTCTCGCCGTTCTCGTCGATATAAGCCGCCAGCTCGGCCATTTCCTGGCGGCACGGCGGGCACCAACTGGCGAAAAACGTCACCAGCACAGGTCGGCCATCGAACGCCGCATCGTCGACGGTGCCGCGTAATGACTGGAGCGATTTCAAGTTGTTGCGCAGGCCCTCGTCGAGGGTCGCCTGTTGCGCCAACGCCGGCCGCGTTGCCAGCAAAGGTAGAGCGAGGGTAGATAGGACAAAGTCGCGTCGTCGAAGCATAATCTGACCTCCCATTCGTCCCTTCCTAGACACCACCGGGGGGCCGCTGCCAACGCAAATTCTCGTGAGCCTCAATCCGCTAGGGGGATCGCATGGCGGCCAAGCATCTCGGCTTGCCGGGCGACCAGCGTCGCTTCGTCGAAATCATCGATCAAGCGGTGGAATAGCCGGTGCCAATTGACTTCGGCGCGCAGCCGCAAAAACACCGAGCCCAAGCCGATCGCCGCGCGGTCCATCAGCACGAATTCGCGCGGCGGCGTTACCCCGCCCAGTTTTCGCAGCTCCTGATGCACTTGGTTGGCGACGTTGGCGCCGTATAGCCCGGAATCGGATTCCTGAATGCGCTGCACCTTGTCGTCCATCAACGGGGCGTAGAGGAACGACGCCCAGATATTGAGGATATCGATCATCTCGTTGCTGAGATCGGTGAACCCCCATGTCTCGTAGGCGTGAACCGCCAACGCGCGATCGTCGTTCTTCAGCGCATGATAAAGATCGATCACCGCGCGCACGAAGGTGGGGCGAAACACGCGGATACAGCCGAAATCGTACAAATTGACCGAACCATCTTCGCGATTGACAGTGTAGTTGCCGAGATGGGGGTCGCCATGGATCACGCCATAAAAATAAAACGGCACGTACCAAGCCCGGAACATATTGACGGCAACCGCTTCGCGCCCCGCATCCGCCGATTCGGCAAACGCCGCCATCGGTGTGCCGTCGAGCCAGTTGGTGGTCAGCAGGCGTTTAGACGATAGCGCATCGACGACCTGCGGCACATGGACGCCTTCTTCGCCGGCCAGCATCGCACCGTACAGCCGGGTCGCGTTAGCCTCGCGAATATAGTCGAGCTCTTCGGTCAGGCGCTCGGACAATTCGGCGTGGATTTGCGAGGTGTCGATGACGCTGTCGTAGCGCTTGTAGACCGCGAAAATCAGCTTTAGCTGGTTCAAGTCGGCGGCGACCGCCGAAGCCATGTCGGGATATTGCACCTTGCACGCCAGCTCCCGGCCGTCATGGTCTTCGGCCCGATGGACCTGACCCAACGAGGCCGCGCGGGCGGCCTCCTTAGAGAAACTGCGGAATTTGGTTTGCCAGTCGGCGCCCAGTTCGGCAACCATACGCCGGCGCACGAACGGCCAGCCCATCGGCGGCGCATTGGCCTGCAGTTCGGCCAGTTCGCGGGCATAGTCTTTGGGCAACGCGTCGGGAATGGTCGCCAGGATCTGCGCCGCCTTCATCAATGGTCCCTTGAGCCCGCCCAGCGCGACTTTTAGATCGGCGGCATGCTTCTCGCGATCCAGTTCGCGGCCCAGATAGCGATTCCCGGCATACCGCACTGCCGTCCCGCCGATTGCCGTGCCGACACGGCCGTAGCGGCCGATGCGGCCGTATAATGTCGAACGGTCGTCGTCGCGATCGGCCACGCTCGCGTCACTCCCTGGTTAGGTCTCGGCGTCCATCGCCGCCAATTCGTCGAGCAGGCCCGATATGACGCCAAGCCCCTGCTGCCAAAATGCCGGATCGCTGGCATCCAAGCCGAAGGGCGCCAGCAATTGCTTGTGGCGCAGCGTGCCGCCGGCGCGCAGCATATCGAGATACTTCTCGGCGAAGCCGTCGGCCGCATCCTGATAGACCGCATAGAGCGAATTCACCAGGCAGTCGCCGAAGGCATAGGCGTAGACGTAGAACGGCGAATGGATGAAATGGGGAATATAAGTCCAATAGAATCGGTACTCGTCTTCGAAGCGGATCGCCGGGCCCAGGCTTTCGCCTTGCACGCCCATCCAGATATCGCAGATCTCATCCGCCAGCAGTTCACCCTCGCGGCGGCGGTCGTGGACCTTCCGCTCGAATTCGTAGAACGCGATTTGGCGGATCACCGTGTTCAACATATCTTCGATCTTACCGGCCAACATGACCCGCTTCTGCACCGGGCTCGGCGCCTCGTCGAGCAACTTGCGAAAGGTCAGCATTTCGCCAAACACCGACGCCGTCTCGGCCAGGGTGAGCGGCGTATCGGCCATCAGATGACCCTGCACGCCGGCCAACACCTGATGCACGCCATGGCCGAGTTCATGCGCCAGGGTCATGACATCGCGGGTCTTGCCCTGATAGTTGAGCAGTAAATAGGGGTGCGCGCTGGGCACTGTCGGATGGGCGAACGCGCCGGGCGACTTGCCGGGGCGCACCGGCGCATCGATCCAGGCGTTATCGAAAAACCGCTGGCCGACTTCCGCCAACTGCGGTGAAAAGCGGCCATAGGCGCCGATTACCGTGTCGACTGCATCGCGCCACGCGATAATGCGCTCATCCTCCTCCGGCAAGGGCGCGTTACGGTCCCAGTAATCGAGCTGCTCGCCGCCGAACCAGCCGGCCTTCAGCGCGTAATAGCGATGGGACAACTGCGGATACATGGCCTTGACTGCCGCCACCAAAGCGTCGACTACCTCGTCCTCGACGAAATTGGACAGATTGCGGCTCGACACCGGCCGGGCGAAGCGGCGCCATTTGTCTTCGATCTCCTTGTCCTTGGCCAAGGTGTTGGTGATCAGCGTGAATACGCGCGCATTGTCAGCCAGAACCCCACCGATCGACTTGGCGGCGGCCTTGCGCACCGCACCGTCTTTCTCGGTCAACAGGTTGAACACTTCGGCGCTGGTCAATTCCTTCTCGCCGCTCGGCAGGTCGACCGCGAAACGGAGCGCCGCCATGGTCTCGTCGAACAGGCGCACCCAGGCGGCCTTACCGGCGACATGCTTTTCGTGCAGCAACCGCTCGAGGCCATCGTCCAACTGGTGCGGCCGGAACGCCCGCGTGTCGCGCAACCAGGGCTCGTACTTCGCCAAGGCCGGATCGGCCAGCATATCGGTCAGCGCATTGTCCTCGATCTTGTTTATCTCGAGCGCGAAAAAAATCAGGTGCGTGGAGATCTCGGTCACCGTTTCTTGCATGGTCTGATAGAAACGGCCCGACTCGGGGTCCGACATATCGGCGGCGTAGAGCAGCGAAGCGAAGCTCATCATACGGCCTAGAATTTCGTCGATCCGCTCGTATTCCTCGATCGCGGTGGCCAGCGCCGGCGCCGCCAATTCAGCCAATTTGCCCTTGTACGCCGTTTCGAACGCCTGGGCGCGGGTGCGCGCCTGTTCGCTCGCCGCCGCAAGCTCGGCACAATCCCGGCCGGGATACAAATCGTCGAGATTCCACTCGGGCAGGTTGCCCAATGCTTTCGCCGTGTCTGCGACGGTGGCGGTAGCGGTCGCTGGTGCTAGAAGTTGTTTCAACGCATCCTCGCTGGTCTACTTGCAACTCGCTCACAGATAAGCTCCATTGGCGCCAACAGCAACAGGTCAACTACCGCGGCCGCGCGCCGCCAACGCAAATGTGACCGGTTAGAGCAGTATCGGACCAGATGGAATCAATTCTGTTGGCGCCAGGGTCGGATTGGCGGGGCGGCAGTCCACGCGGAAGACGGTGCAGCGCGATGCGGGGACATCGGGCAAGCCATCTGACAAAGTGGCTGCCCGCCGCCAAAATCCCCTGGCGCCAACTCATAAGGGGCGGGCGGCTTTGCGCCAATCCCGGTGGGTTTCGGCTCGCGCGTAGCTTCGGCTATGC
>JBFKGW010000159.1:0-6427 GCA_041633145.1 Alphaproteobacteria bacterium | reverse complement strand
TGTAAAACTTACGGTAACGGCGAACGAGCGCTCAAGGTCCGCGTTCGTGACATCGGCGACATCGCAGCTGAGTATCCGCTGCGACTTTTCGTAAATGACGCCTTGATTGGCGAGCTTGTGCGAACCGGCAAAAAGGCCGAGTTAAATTGGAATAGCCGCCAAGGGGACTCCATACCCACCGTCTCGGCCGCCGACGAAGCACAAATCCGATCCGGCGATTTGGCTTTGGCCAGCGGGATTTTCTACGAAGATTGACGCTTGCCGGTCAACTTGGGGTGCCGTGCGCGCTGTCGCGATCAGCCTTTGATTAACATGAACCAGACACCGGCAGTAATCACCCCGAACCCGGCGATTACGACCAATCCCACCGCCGCCCAGAATATTCGCGGTTGTTGGGCGCGGCTGATCGTCGAATTTTGCAGCCGAATCGTTCCTGTCGCGGTCGCATTATAAGCCATTGCCATGGCGAACCCGCCAAGGCTCAAGGTACTGAGGCCACCCAATAGATTGCGTGTGCCGATATTGTCGACAAACATGAGCGGCAACCCGAACAGGACAAACAGCGCGCCAAATATCCAGGTTAGTCGCGTCGACCACATTGTATTTTTACGCCCTGTCCCGATGGCCGGAAAACCCAAGGATCTCCGCGGAATGCCGCCGACAATACGCCAAGCGCGGGCGAAAATTCGCGCCTGCCAGAGCAAGCAATCGGCAAGTCACGCCCCTTGCCCCTTCGCGTAAATTCGCCCTACCCTGACATGGTTCAAAACGGTCCGTCAAAAACCATCATATTGGAGCCTTTGCCATGGCCCCCGACGCATCCTCGCAGGCAGCCGACGATTTCATTATCGATTCGATCGACGCTCTCGAACAGATCTACGGCGAATCGCCGGAGGCCGCCCTGAAAAAAGAGATTGGTCATATTTCCGAGCAGTATCGCGCGTTTATCGAAGCGGCCCCGTTTGTCGTCGTCGCCACCGTTGGGCCGGAAGGCCTCGACTGTTCGCCGCGGGGTGATCCAGCTGGTTTCGTACGGGTGATCGATGAACACACGGTGATGATCCCGGATCGGCGCGGCAATAATCGGGTCGACAGCCTACGCAATATCGTTCGCGATCCCCGGATCTCTCTGCTTTTCCTGATACCCGGCGTCGGCGAGACCATTCGCATCAACGGCACGGCCCAGATCTCCGCCGATCCCGACCTATGCGCATCGTTCGCCATGCAGGGCAAAAACCCGAGTAGCGTTATCGTTGTGACGGTCGGCAGTATTTACTATCAGTGCCCGAAAGCGTTGGTTCGCTCCAAATTGTGGGACCCAGCGACCTTAATTCCACGCAACCAGCTGCCGACCTCTGGCGACATCTTGCAGGCGATCACCGAAGGCGAGATCGACGCCGCGACGTACGATCGCGCGTACCCGCAGCGGCTGAAGGATACGATGTACTGACGCAGTGCCAACGCTGAGTTCACGAGCGCACACCGTGAAAGATCTGTTCTCCGTCGCCGGAAAAGTGGCGCTGGTCACTGGCGGCTCGCGCGGTATCGGCTTGATGATCGCCCGCGGTTTGGTCGAAAACGGGGTGAAAACGTACATCTCCTCGCGCTCATCCGACGCTTGCGACAGTGCGGCCGCCGAATTGTCGACTTCCGGCGACTGCGTTGCGCTGCCTGCCGACCTTTCGCAACCGGACGAAGTCGACCGGTTGGCCAGCGAAATTGCAGAACGCGAAGAGAAAGTACATATCCTGGTCAACAATGCCGGCACGGCGTGGGGCGCTCAGATCGGCGAGGTGCCGGAAATCGGCTGGGACAAGGTGATGGATTTGAACGCCAAGTCCCTGTTCTTCCTCAGCCAGGCACTATTACCGCAGCTCGAGGCCGCCGGTAGCAGCGACGATCCAGCACGGATTATCAATATCGGATCGGTCGATGGCCTCGCCATCCCGAAGCTCGAAACCTATTCCTACCCGGCGAGCAAAGCGGCGGTGCATCACCTCACCCGCGTGCTGGCACATCGATTGGGGCGGCGGCACATCACCGTCAACGCCATCGCGCCGGGTCCGTTCGAAAGCAAGATGATGGATTACACGTTGGCGAATTACCGCGACGAAATAGAAAGCACATTACCCAGCGGCCGCCTCGGCACACCGGAAGACATCGCCGGTGCCGTCATCTACCTGTCGTCGCGCGCCGGCGCCTTCGTCACCGGGGCGGTAATTCCCGTCGATGGCGGATCGTTGGTTGCCAGCGAAATGTGGCGACCCTAGTTAAGTCACGCGGCCAAACTCTCCTGGTCGGCCTTGAAGATAGGAACCCCAATGACGACGCGTACTGTCGAGCGTCTGGTGGAAGGTCAATTTGTCAGTGAAGGCGCCGGCGTGCGGCTACGCCGAATTATTGGCACGCCGCAAGCCGACTATATCGATCCCTTTCTCTTGCTCGACGAGTTCCGCACGGATTCGGCGAACGATTATATCGCCGGCTTTCCCGATCACCCTCACCGCGGCTTCGAAACGGTCACGTATATGATTCACGGGCGGATGCGCCATCAGGACTCGGTGGGCAACAGCGGTGTTTTGAGCGACGGCGCGGTGCAATGGATGACCGCCGGCCGGGGTATCATCCACAGCGAAATGCCCGAGCAAACCGATGGCTTGTTATGGGGTTACCAGCTGTGGGTGAACCTTCCGGCCGCCTTGAAGATGTCGCCGCCGCAGTATCAGGATATTCCCTGCGACGATGTCGTCGAGGTCGAAAACGACGGTGAGAAAGTGCGTGTCCTCGCCGGCACCTATCAAGGGCACCAGGCCGCCGCGAAGACGCTGACGCCGGTTTCCTATCTCGACGTGACGCTGGCGGCCGATCGCCCATTCACGCACTCCGTGCCGAGTGGTCACACGGCCTTACTCTACGTCTATGACGGATTTGCAAGGCCGAACGTCGCCGGTGCGCGCGAAGTACCAACCGGCACATTGGCTATCTTATCTCGCGACGGCGACGTTGGTGTGGTGGCCGGACCGGACGGCGGCAAATTCCTGCTGCTGACGGGCGCGCCGCTGAACGAACCGGTTGCCCGCATGGGCCCGTTCGTCATGTCCACCGAGGCAGAGATCCACCAGGCGGTTCGCGATTATCAGGCGGGGAATTTGGCTTGATTACTGGAGAGGTTGCCAAGTTGAAAAATAATTCGTCCCGGATACTTAGGCTTGCAACCGATCGCTAGGGTCGAATTGTGATTGAAAAAACCTTGTTTAATAGCTGACACTTACAATAGTTGTTTATTATGGAAAACAAATATTCAGTGTTTTCGAATGCTGCGGTAATCTATTAATCTTATGGTTAACATCACCAATTTTATCTATCATCTAATTGACAATTTAGGAAAATTTTTTATTGTTCTTGAATATCTTGTGGAGAGCTTGCACAGCTAATTTGCGGTGCGGTTTATTATCATCGCAAATCTGTTTGGATCGCGGCTAGCAGGTAGTGGGCAAGGCGCGGAAGGATCTCCGGTAAAATGCAGACTGGGAGAGTACGATGCATTCAATATCCCAACTGAAGTCAGCGATTCGTAGATTTAGAAAGAGTAAAACCGGCGCTGTAGCGACCGAATACGCGTTCTTGATTGCCTTTATCGCCATTGTCGCGGCCCTTGGTATGGTGCTGCTCGGTGAAAATTTGAGCGCTTTCTTCGATCGCATCGGTGTTGCGCTGACAAATATTTCCGCCAACCTACCGCAGCCGTTTAACACTTAACCGGAATTTGAGGTCACGGGTCTAGGTCTGCGGCGTTGACAGATTCAGTAAGTGTCAGGTGATTGATTAGCGTACTGAATTGCCGCAATATCTATGACTCGATCACGAGATCATGGAGAGGTCCTTGTATTTTCTAATGTCGATATGGCGTCGACTGGTAAAGGACGACTCAGGCGGCCTTTCGGCAGAGTACTCATTTTTGATCGTCTTTATTGCCATCGTCGCGGGTTTGGGAATGGTGATAGTTGGTGACGGTATCGGCTACTATTTTGAGGCCCTGACCCGGATTGTTCCGGATACCCAAGAAAATCCTCCATGTCCCCTGGGTGGGTGCTGATAGCACTCTCCCCTTTGGCGGCGAACCAAGCATCTTGGCCGGCTTTTGAAGCGGGGCTTGAGGCCGGGCAGCCCTGCCAAGTCGCGCCAGCAGAGCCGTGAGCGCTTATTTCGGACCTACCGCCGGCAGAAGCTCGGCTAACGCAACAGATCGCCGCTCGGCCGACGAGCGGCCGGCGGCAAGAACGATGGCGAGGGGAACCATCGCCTTATTGCCATCGATTTCAGGTTCGCCGGCGTTTTGAATCGCTGCGGCGAAGTCTTCCAATTCGTCGATCAGGTGATCATTCGGCTCATAGTCGACTGCCGTTGGTCTCGCCTCGCCGGTTCGCTGCAGGCGCAATCCACCGTTGTCCAAATCAAAAAAGGCGTTGGCCTTGGTACCGTGTACGGCCAGCGTGAAGCGGCGCGGTGAAATATAGTCTGCCGCGACATAGCCAATGGCGCCGGACTCAAACCGCATCAAGACGGCGGTCACGTCCTCCACATCGGGTTCGGTTTCCAGGCGATTAAAAAAGGCCGAGACGTCACTGACCGGACCCAGCAGATACAGCAGGTTATCGATTTGGTGGATGCCGATTTGCATCAGGCATCCGCCCGGAATTTCCGCCGGATCGGATCGCCACAGGCCGGGTTTCAACTTCAAACCGTTATCGTTGGAAAACACGCCCTCGGCCAAACTGACGCGGCCCAACTCGCCATCATCAATCAGCCGGCGCAAATGCCGCAAGGCGCCATGCCGGCGATAGGAATGGCCCACCGCGAGCACCACACCGGCGGCTGCGCAAGCGGCGATCATCGCGCGCCCGTCTTCCAGCGTGTTCGAGATAGGTTTTTCGACGAACACGTGCTTGCCGGCGCGCGCCGCCGCTTCGGCGCCGGCCCGGTGGGCCGAGTTGGGCGTGGTCAAGATGACGCCGTCGAGATCCTCCAAGGCGAGCATCGCCTCGTACGAGGCGACCGCCTCGCAGTCGACCCTGTCGGCGAAAGCGGCCGCTTTGTCGGCGCTACGGGTGTAACACGCCCGCAGATCGAGCAGACCGCTCTTCTGAATGACGCCCGCAAGCACATCGGACCACCAGCCAATGCCGACGATGCCTACCTTTATCGGAGCCACGGTACGACTGACAGTAGTTTGGGTGGTCGGCGATGCGCGGTCAGATCTTGTCTTCCCATTCTTCGAGGAACGGTTTCACCAGAGCATTCCATTCGTCCGAGTGACGCCGGTAGGAATAATGGCCGCCCTCTTCGACCAGGATCAGCCGTGACCCTTCGATCGCCGCGTGCAGGTCTTCGGAGAAATAAAACGGTACGGTGGCATCGTCGCGCGTCCCGATGATCAGCGACGGATTGCTGATCTTGTGCAGCTCATCTAACCGGTCGTGCGCCATGGTCATATCCAGGCGGGCCGCCAATATCTCGGGCGGCGCGATGGTTTCCAGCGAACGCCGCTCGATTTCCATCACCCGGTCCAGGTTGTAGCGGAACTGCATGGCGCCATTGGTGAACAGGGAACTGACTTTGACATACGCCTCTTGCCCTTCGGCCAGGGCTATCTGTTTGCGCGCGGTCTGCACGCGGCGCACATATTCATCGGCTTTGGTCCAGGTGTTCGAGAAGATACAGCAGCGCAGCCGCTGCGGATGATCGATCGCCAGGTTCTGCAGTATCGCACCACCGGTCGACGTGCCGGCGACATGCGCTTTTTCAATGCCGAGGGTATCCATCAGGGCGATCACATCGCCGGCAATCGCTTCGGTCGAGTACTGATCCAGCGGCGGACGGTCACTATCGCCGGCGCCGCGATGGTCCAACGAGATGCACCGGTAGCGCTGGGAAAACTCTTCGACCTGGTACTGCCAGGCGTTCAACAATCCAACGAGACCTGGAATAAATATAAAAGCGGGTCCCTCACCCGCTTCCTCGACATTTAGCGTGATGTGGCCGACATTGATTCTCGCCATAAATCCCTCTGATATTTCCGGTAAGCAGCGTTTATCGTGGCGATGATATGCGTTCGCGCCAGCACCGACAATGCGCGCTGACGGCACAACAATTTCCGCCTTCCCATGATAAGGATTAATAAATTGGTGACGAGCGGCTTGCCTAAATCTGTGGCGCTTCGATTGCCGCGCGAGGCTGGCTTGGAAATCCGTCGACTCGAAACTATTGGCAGCCTTCACAAACGCCGATGCAAACCCAATATTAGGTATCGGAAGGTGTGGGCAGTATGAATATGGGATTCGCAGCAAGAAAGGGCGTATTTGCCGCCGCGCTATTAGTCGCCGCCGGCGTGGCCGCACATTCCTTGGCCGCCGACGTGCTGCGTACC
>JBFKGW010000158.1:0-6430 GCA_041633145.1 Alphaproteobacteria bacterium | reverse complement strand
CTTCGCCGGGATCGGCATCAAAGTAGTTTACCACCCAACAGTCGGTGCCCAGCTCGCAGGCAATCGGCAGCGCTAGAACCGGTGGTTCCGCCCGCGCAGCCGGCGGCGCGCTCAACAGCAACGATGCCCCAATTACGAGAATGCCAACTAGGCGACACCAGAGGGCTTGTAAACTTTTTATAGAGTTATCAGCCATTTATACTTGCAAACGCACAAAGCGTCACTGCGTCAGTTACAAAGTCGCCAATACATTAACCTGCGCCCGTTAACAAAGGCACTGCTTCCTTCGCGCAGGGCTCGCTTTGAAAGCTTACCGCCACTCCCGGCAAACCGATATACGCTTCGGTGTCGCCCGAAGCGTCAGGCTTGGCTTAACTTTAATAGGTTTTTGAATCTGTTTCTGAGGTTCGTCGGTTTTCGAACCTGCGTTGGGAAATCACGATAGCCGCCGACGGTGCTTGCCGCTTACGCGACCATCGCATCACCGAGCTTTTTTAACCGAGCCCGTCGACTTTTTACTGCGGCGGGAGCGAACTTTCGATTTGCCGGATGCGGGGTTTGCTTTTGGTTCTATCAGGGCCCGAAGCAGGGTATCGAATTCGATCCCGCGTAATCGTTTACTTTGCTCGCGGAGATCAAACTTGGCGTCGATGATCGTCGAGCGCATGCGCCACGCCGTCTTGTAAGTAAGCCCTAGCAGGCGTTGCAGCTCTCGCGCCGAAATGCCATTGCTGCTGTTCGCGTATAAAAATACCGCGTGGAACCAGACTCTCAATCCGATGCGCGATCGTGCGAAGCGGGTCTGCGCCATCGGGTGCAAGTGATAGCCGCACCACTGGCACGCGTAAGCCGGAATTTGGCGAATCTTATGGAATTTCGCCGTGCGTGCACATTTCGGGCACTTCACGCGTGAGCCAAAGCGCAACTGCAACAAGTGATCCAGGCAGGCTTTGTCGTCGGGATACCTGCGCAGAAACTGTCGCTCGCGCGCCGCGAATTCGCCTCTAGTCTCGCCCCCACCCTGAACTACGGCTTCAGTCTGTTTTTTTAAGTTTGCTGTAACCATTAGGGCGAATATCGCCCGACAATCGTTAGTAACTTGTTAACGTTTATGGTTAATGGTTAACGTGGTGCGCTTTGTATAAACGCCCCCTGATGGCCGTGTTCGGAGCTGCGTATTTTCGCCGAATGCCGCAGGATTGCTGGAGTTACGGCTGGTTCGATCGTCCCGTCGGATGCGATAATGCGACCGCAGCGCTACGGTTAACCGGGAAAAAAAATTTAACAATCGTAAAAATTTCTTAATCGTCGAGGTTAATCGCAGGCGCCGCGGACTGGACCGGTTGCTTGGATTCGCTTTCGCATCGTTCGCGCCGCTTATCCATCTCCCACCACGGCGATCGCGCTGATCTCGATCAGATAGTCGGGATGGGTCATTTTGGTCACCTCGACCATAGTCGAGGCCGGCAGGGGCGGCTCGAAATACTCCCGCCGCACTTTGTGGATGGCGTCGAAATGCTCCATGTTGCGCACGTAGACATCGACCCGGCAGATGTCGGCCAGGGTGCCGCCAGCGGCTTCGACGGCAGCCTTGACGTTTTCGCAGACTTGGCGGGTTTGCGCTTCGATGTCGCCGACGCCGGCGACCGATCCATCGGGCTGGTGGGCGGTCATGCCCGAGATGAACACCAGCTTGCCGCGCGCCTCGATCGTGGTGGCGTGGGAAAAGTGGCCACTCGGCTGCTTCATGCGGTCGGAAATTATCTGTTGCTTGGCCATCGATTTATCTCCGTTTGCTCGCCCGGCTCAGCGATAGACCTGGTAGGAGCCGTGCTCGATATCATCGAACAAGGCGGCCCCCTCGGGCGCCCAGCCCAACATCGACCGCGCCTTATCGGCACGCACCCGCACGTTGGCGCTCATCGCGTAAGCCATCGCCGGTCCCCAGGTGCGTAACGCCTCGGCCATGGACATAGGCTCGGTTGCTTCGCCTAGCCCGAGCAGGCGGCCGATCGCGCGGTTCGTGTCGACCATCGCCGCTTCGCCGGCCTCGGCATAGAAAAACGCGCCCGCCGGCGCCCGTTCGAGGGCCAGCAAATACAGGTCGGCGCAGTCCTCGATATGCACGTGCGACCAGAAGTTGGCACCCGGGCCGATATGGCGCGGCACGCCGGACGCTTTCGCCAGTTCGATGAACGCTGGTATCTGCGGACTATGCGGCCGCACGCCGAGACCCTGCCCATAGATCAGGCTGGGGCAGATCACCACGGCATGGACCCCGTCGTTTGCCGCTTCGCACACCATGCGGTCGGTGGCGACGCGCCCGGCCTTTTCCGGTAACGGCTCGAACGGCGTATCTTCGGTATAGACACGGCCGCCCGCCTCGCCGCCGGCGGTGTCGGCAATGACCGTGGTGCCGCTGGTCTGGATGAATCGCTTGCCGCTGCCGCGCAACGCGTCGACCAACGCCCGCGCGGCGAACGGATTATCGGCGTTGGCGGCGTTGATCACAGCGTCGGCGGCACGCGCCGCATTATCGAGCACATCGAGATCGTCGAGCGTACCGACGACCGGTGAAATGCCCCGCTCCCGCAGCAGCGCGGCCCGCGCCTCGTCGCGCGCCAAGCCGGTGACCTGATGGCCAGCCGCGATCAGCTTGGCGGCAACGGTGCCACCGATATAACCGCTCGCGCCAGTCAAGAAGATATGCATCGAATCGATCCCCCGCCCGGTTGCTCAAACTGGTTAGCGACTTTACGGTCTCGCCCAGCGTGCGGCCAGACCAGGCACCTTGCCATCATGGTTAACGCAGCCGGCAAGTCTGAATCGCCATGGGCTTGACTCATGTGCCATAATACTTACTTGGAGTGGGCAGGGTTAGACGCCCCCGCGCCCGAGTTTTGGGTGCTAAGGCGTTGAAATAACTGGCCTGCGAGGGAAGAGAGATCATGGGGAACCGCGGCCGGATTTGTCCGGTGGCCGGTATTCCGATGACATAAAAAAAGAAGAACTTAGTTAATCGGACTATGGACGAAACAAAAAACATCGACACACAGATCGACGACGATCTGCACGCTGGCTTTACGGTACGGCGCGTTGAAGAACCGAAACAGCGCAAGTGCCTGAAATGCCGCGAGCCATTCAGTAGCGAATGGTCGGGGGAGCGCGTTTGCAAGCGTTGCAAGTCGTCGGGAACGTGGCGCAGCGGCCTCTGATCAGACGCCGCTGCCGACGGGCTCCTCACAGCGCCTGGCACATCGCGATCTTGCCGAGGAAGTCCTAGGGCTTCAGACATAAACGATAACGCCGCGCGATAATTTCGCGCGACGATTTCGCTCGTCTATTGACTGGCTTGATTTATTGAGCGTGGCAATTGGCGTTTTTAATCCCCGCCCAACCGGTCATACTGGCCCGCCAACGGGACGGGACAGGGAGACCACCATGACAAACGACGCCGAGAAAGCGCTGGCAGAACGCCTGACACCAGCGCAGCGCGCGATCATTGAGCAGGAGTATCCGCGCTTTTCCGACGGCGAGCTGGATCGCCGGCGCCAGCTGATCGCGCAGTGGTTCGCCGAACACGAACTCGATCATATTCTGGTTTACGGCGCGTATTGGGCGGGCAATGGGGTCAGTTTCTTTACTGGCTGGCCGGTCACCGCTGAAGCCGCCGTCGTGTTCTCGCCCGACGCCACCCCAGCGATGTACGTGCAGTTCTATAACCACGTCCCCGAAGCCACCCACATCGCCTACCAGACCGAGGTCGGACCCGGCGGTGAATCGACCATCGGCACCGCGATTGCGACGATGGAGCAGCGCGGCCAAGCGAACCCGCGGGTCGGCGTGATCGGACCGTTGCCGATGGGCGCCTACCGCGCGCTGGAGGCCCGCACCAGCGACATCGTCGATCTCAACCGGGCCTATTTCGGCGCCCGCATGATCAAATCGGCAGAGGAATTTGATTGGCTCAAGATCGGCGCCGTCTTGAGCGATCTGTCCTATGAATCCTTGCTGCGCGAGATCCGCGTCGGCGACAACGAACGAGCCTTGGGCGACTACGTCGAGCGCGCCTACTTGCCGTGGGGCGCCACCAACCTGATCCATTTCTTCGGCGTCACTAGCATGGCCGCTCCGGACTGCTGCGTACCCCGGCAATGGCCGCTGACCCGCCAGGTCGCCAACGGCGACGTGGTGTTCACCGAAATCAGCGCCGACTTTTGGGATTATTCCGGGCAGATCCTGCGCACCTTTACCGTCGGCGCCGAACCGACGCCGCTCTATCAGGACCTGCACGCCGCGGCCGACGCCGCGTTCGATGCGATCATTGGGGTACTCAAACCGGGCGCCTCGGCGCAGGATATTGTCGACGCCTCGGGCGTCATCGAGGAGGCCGGGTTTTCGATCTACGACGATCTGGTGCACGGCTATGGCGGCGGTTACTTGCCGCCGGTGCTCGGCAGCAAGAGCCGGCCGGCCGGGCCGATCCCCGACCTCACCCTGGCGCCGGGGATGTGCATGGTGGTGCAGCCCAACGTCATCACCACCGACCAGAAGGCTGGCGTGCAAACCGGCGAAGCGGTGCGAATCACCGAGACCGGCGTCGAATCCCTGCACGGGGTGCCGCGCGGCATGAGCCGGATCGATCCGGCCTAGCACGGCGCGACGTCAGGCGCCGCGGATCCGATCGATCAGCGCCAAACAGTCGGTTGGAGCTTCGTTGCCGCGCCATGCCACATGACCATCGGGGCCGATCAGCGCCAGGTCGGCTTCGTAGCGTTCGCGAATTTTATCGTCGCCGGGCTCAAAAATGGTGACCGGTACGCCGCGCTCTCGCGCCGCCGCGCACAAATCATCGGTCGGCGCACTCGCGGCAAAGCGCAGCAAGGTAAAGCCCTTGCCGAAATGATCGCACAGCGCCGAACCATCGCCCAGCCAGGCATGGGGTGCGCGCGAACCGGGACGAGCAGTCGGTATGTAGTCGTAGGGATCGTCGGTGGTCGCCGGCGTATCGTCGGGCCAGGTGATCGGTGAATCTTTGTAGCGCACGCCCAGCACGATGCCCGGAATGATGAACTCGCGCCGGCCATGGTCGGCCAGATGCGCCGCCAGGCGGCGCCGTTCCGCCTCACCGTCGGCTGTTTCTTGCTCAACAACCGGGTCGACGGAGAAGGTGCCGATCGATTCCGCAAATGACCGCGCAAACGCCTGGTTGCGGGCGGCGATTGGGCGCCGGTCGGTTTGATAGCTGGCAAGCAGGCGCGGCCCGCCCCAACCATTGACGCACGCGGCGATCTTCCAGGCGAGATTGACCGCCTCGTCGACGCCGGTGTTCATGCCGAGGCCACCGGTCGGCGTGAACAGGTGGGCGGCGTCGCCGGCAAGATAGACCCGGCCGCCGCCGAACGACTGGGCGAGCAGCACGTGGCCGGCCGTCCAGGGTTCGCGGACAATAATCTCAACGTCAACCGGCGCACCAGCGGCGCGGGCGATCAACTCCTGATCATCGATGCTGGCCGGGTCGACGCCGTCGGGGATACGGGTATGCATAAGAAACTGATCGGCGCCGTCGACCGACAGCATCAAGGCGCGCAGATCGGCGGTAACGATCCAATACTGCCACGACGGCGCGATTTGTAGCCACGCCTGGTTGCGCGGCGCGCTGAAAAACGTCGCCAGCATGGCGCCGCCCATCATCTCTCGGACGACGCCGGCTTCACCCCCGTAGCGAATGCCGAGCTGGCGGCGCACCGTGCTGCGGCCACCATCGGCGCCGATCAAATAGTCTGCCGCGATGTCGAAGCTCGTGTCGCTTACAAGGTCGCGAACCCTCGCGAGCACGCCGCTGTCGGTTTCTTGGAATCCTTCGAGCCGGTGGCCGAAACAGAGCTCGATCGAAGGTTGCGCCGTCGCCGCTTCGTACAGAATCGCCTCGAGATAGATCTGACAGCAGCGGTGCGGCGGCTCGGCACAATCGTAAGGTCCCTCGCCCGCTTTCGTCTCTGCGACCGCATGCGCGCTGGTCGGCATCGGCAGGCGCGCCAATTCGTAGCCGGTGAGCCGGGTGACATAGGTGACATCGGTGGGATAATCCGGTGGCAGTCCCGCCTGACGCAGCTTCGTGGCAATGCCGAAGCGGCGGAAATGCTCCATCGAGCGGGCGTTGATGGCGTTGGCTTTGGGATGCAGCGCCGTCGCCGGCTGGTCGTTGACAACGAGGCAGCGAACGCCGTGGCGCGCCAATTCGAGCGCCGCGGTAAGTCCGACCGGGCCGCCGCCGGCAATCACAACTTGGGTCTCGATCTTCGACATTTGGACGAGCGTTACTCCGACGCGTGTCGTTGCATCATTTCTTTCTGCGGTACGTAAACCGCGTCGATATAGTCGGTCATGTGCTGGAGGAAGGTTTTGGGCTCGAACCGCGGCGGGTTGT